>JAIXRT010000093.1 GCA_027485075.1 Cytophagaceae bacterium | reverse complement strand
TTCATGAATCAGCCATCTTACGCACGTTTAATGCGGCTACAGGAAAGATTCAAGATATCCCAGTCAAAACTTTCATCAGCAAAACTCCCGCTGGTGGAGTAAAAGCGAGCACCAAACTAATTTCTTATTCATATGCCGGAGTTTCAGGTTTAGCTGCTGTCGAAATGCAATTCGATGAATTCAAGTACATCGATCTCCTTTCCTTATTACAAGTCAATGACGAATGGAAAATTGTAGCACGTGTGTTTAGCCGCGTGGATCTAGATACACAACTCAAAGGTTCCGCTAGCACAGCTACTAAAGCAACTGGTAAAACGGCTGCAGCAGCTCCTGCCAAAAAGAGCACAGCGAATATCAAACCGAAAAAAGATGATGGGTGGTAATTACTAGACGCTGGACTTTAGACTTTAGACGTTGGACGCTAGAACTCAATGTAAAGTCTGACGTCCAGCGTCTAAAGTCTAACGTCTATTACCAATTGATTGGTCCTTTGCCTAAGTATTTCTCTACTATGGGCTTATAATACGATTTCAATTCCTCAAAAACGGGAACTACCGGTGATTTGGTATACAAATCATATTTGTTGAAATCATGAATCCAATCAAGATATTGTTCGTCTTTAGCCGTCATGAATTGACGGTAACTGCCTCCCGAATGCCAAGGATAAAATGAGTGATACCGAATCATCGCCATACCCGCTTCAGGAATTTTATTTTCTGGATGATTCGACAATACTTGATATAAGTATTCATCATGTCCCCAAGCCAAATGCACATTATCTAATCCGCAGCCTTCCGAATATACACCTAAGTCGGTATTATAACGCGAATCAGCCATATCTGGATTTAGCGCATTAAACTCTGGATACACACATGAATCCGGCAATTTACAACCTACGACAAATACATCCCCCACTAATCCCCATTGCTCCGCCTGACTTGTCCCATCTTCATCTGAGCCAAACAAATACATCGCTTTACCCAAATCATGAATTAAGCCTACTAATTGCATCCAATCCGGCCGACCATCAGCACGAATTCCTTCTGCCGATTGTAATAAATGTATTATGTTCGGGAGATTTAAATCTGGATCAGAAACGTCAACTAAGACATTTAAGCGCTCCATCATTTCCCAGATATCCATCGGGCGCTCAAACGTCAAATACTTCTTCTTCATGCGAAGTACATATTCATACGTCTGACGCGAACGCATCTTCCGGTAATGTTCTTTTACGGCAGCAGTGATATCACCCTGCTCATAATTACGAAATTCAGATTTTTCTTTGGTGATGGTTTCCATCTCGACTAAGGTTTAGTGCGATGAAATTACAGAATGATTTTTAATGCTGCAAGAATGATAAAATGATCGAACTCAGTAACATTAAAAAACCCAAGACAAAAAAGACCGTTGGATTCAACACAGGTAAACTTGTCTCACTTAAAGATGCCTCATACGGATTGTCCATCAAATAGCGTACTGGGATTTGTTGGCCAATCTCACAATTCTTCGCCAAACCCTTCTCCGCCTCCCGACGAAACTCTGCACCATTGACATAATAAGATACAATCGGAAAGTAAATCGGAAATCTACCTGAGTGATCATCCCGCGCGTACCGACGAGATATCTCCACGATTTTACCGTAGGTCGTTTTTGAATGAGCAATCCAATCTTTCCGTTTATTGTATAAATAAATACCTACGCCAATCAAAGCAAAAGCGATAAAGGAAAACAACACTAAAAATAGTGTCATCGATCCTTGAAAAGAACCGGTAGGCCGACCAGAAATCAATAAAATGCCAACTAAATTCATTCGTCTATTGCGCAGACAGGGAACCCCTGCCCATAATTTTCATCAAAAGACGTACAAAAAATACTGAAAATCAAATACTTAACTCATCCACAAAAAGACTTGTGAAGTACACAATTCAAGCACTTTTTGGCGTTTTTTGTTAATTCTAGAAAAACAGGATTTCATTTTGACCCATTCCTAGAAAAAATTAGAGTATTTTCAGAAAACAGGTTTTCAAAATGAAGCACAAAGCCCGAAAAATTTATTTTTCTAAAATTTGATATTTCTTTCAAATTCGTATTTTTGACCTGCAAGAAACCTATATCTATGAAACAATCGACTAAAATTCAACTCATGACTATGATGTTCCTCATGTTCTTCGGATGGGGAGCCTGGTACGGTCAAATGAGTAAATATCTATTAAGTACTTTACATGCTACCGGGGATCAAGTGGGGAATGCATACCTAACTTTTTCAATCGCGTCATTCTTTGCTCCTTTCTTTGTAGGATTAATCGCAGACCGCTTTTTTGCTGCCCAAAAAGTGATGGGGGTACTCAACATCATCGGAGGTATATTGCTTTATTTACTAAGCCAAACAACAGATCCTGAAATTTTCTTTTGGTACATACTCGCCTACACGATGTGTTTCGCGCCCAATTTAGCCTTATCCAATTCCATTGCGATGAAGCAAATGCAAAATCCAGAAAAGGAATTTGCCAATATCCGAGTAACAGGCACCGTGGCCTGGATTGTTGTGACAAATATCATTGGATTTTATGCACTTGGAGACAATGTAGCCATTTTTCAAATCGCGATGTACAGCTCATTTGCATTGGGAATCTACTCCTTTTTCTTGCCACACACACCTCCGAAAGCAGACAAAAATGCATCCATCGCCCAGATTGTTGGCCTAGACGCACTCAAACTCTTTAAAGACCGATCATTCTTGATCTTCTTTATTTCATCGATATTAATCTGTATCCCACTTTCCTTCTATTACGCCATGGCAAATCCATCCTTAACGGATTCGCACATGAGTAATGTCGAAAACAAAATGTCCTTAGGACAAGCCTCCGAGGTGATATTTATGTTATTGATCCCATTTGCGTTTACCCGATTGGGAGTTAAAAAAATGCTCATCGTTGGCTTAATTGCATGGATTATCCGTTTCGTATGTTTTGGCTACGGAGATGGGCTTTCCAGTGAGTGGATCTTATATATCGGCATCATACTTCACGGTGTATGCTACGATTTCTTCTTTGTTACAGGACAAATTTATACGGATCAAAAGGCTGGACCGCATATCAAAAACTCGGCACAAGGACTCATTACGCTAGCAACCTATGGGGTGGGAATGGGAATCGGATCTAAACTTTCAGGTATTGTTCTAGATATGTATACGACGAATGGCGTACACGATTGGCAGTCAGTATGGATGGTACCTGCAGGCATTTCAGTACTCGTTTTGGCGCTATTTATACTTTTCTTCCACGAACGAAAGCAAGTAGCCTAGGTATTTTTAATTTTTCGAAGCATCCAAGGAACGATGGATGGGAAGAGACGCTGAACAATTAAGCCGAATCTCTCTAAAGCTCCACCAACAAAAAAGTAGTTTTTGCCCTGAGAAACGGCATGAACTATTTTTTGGGCGGTGATATTTGGATCGAGTCCTTTAGCTTGATTTGGGTCCATTTTACCATATTTCTCGCCGTCTTCATTCATCGCATGCAATGAAATTTCTGTACGGATGTAGCCTGGCATAATGGTGGAAACCTGAACTCCATGTCCATGTAATTCGGCTCGAACAGAATCAAAAAATCCAATTAAGGCATGTTTCGTGGCTCCATAAGCTGCCCGACGTGGTGTAGATATTCGGCCAGCCACAGAGGCGATTGGCACGAAAACACCAGCATGCTGTTTTTGAAAGACCGGAATGACTTGTTGGACCAAATGCACAATCGAAAAGAAATTCACTTCAAACAAACTCCGGTATACTTCAAATTTTGTATCCAATACAAAAGAACGCTGGCTCACTCCAGCATTTAATACCAGCACATCAATGCGGCCAAAAGTCTGCAAAACCTGATTGACTTGTTGGCCATGCACCGCCAAATCCACCATATCAAAAGGCAAGACTAACACGCTCCCAGCCTGTTTTTCGCACGTCTGAGCTACACGTTGCAATTCGACTTCTCTCCGTGCAGATAAGACCAAATTTGCTCCTTGGGCAGCAAATTCATAGGCTAATGCCTCTCCGATTCCGGAAGAGGCTCCTGTGATCCAGACAGTTTTGTTTTTGAATTCCATGATTTCAAAGATAGGAAAAATGTTGAATGTAGAGACGCGATACCTCGCGTCTCTATACGCGAAGACGCGAAGTATCGCGTCTCTACAAAACAAAAAAAGATGTGAAGTATTGCGTCTCTACAATTGCTCTAACTCCCGAAAGAACTCCGCCATCGGATTGACTTCTAAAAGCTGAAGTTTCTGCCACAAGCGAATCGCCTTCGTCATCAAACCGCTTTCTATTAAAAATCCGTCATGCCCGTAAAGTGAATCAATTACTTGAAACGAAGCGCCTGGAATGTGTTTGGCTAAAAACTC
>JAIXRT010000198.1 GCA_027485075.1 Cytophagaceae bacterium | reverse complement strand
TTAAGGTTGGGATGGGTTATTTGAAGAAATATAGAAATTTCAAGGCGCGTGTTTTCCGTTATGAAACCATCGATATGTTAGGTGAGATAACGAATAATACGGATCGTTATACAGCAGACTTTGACTTAGCAAGTGGATTTGTGATGTATGAAAAAGAAATAGGTTTACTTAAGTTAAACACAGGTTTAAGAACAGAGTATAACGTATTTACGATTGGGACGGCGGACTTTAGTGGACAAAAAGTAAACGTGCAACGAGAATATTTAGATCTTTTACCTTCCTTGAATTTAACCTATGCTGCTACAGAGAAAACGAAATGGAGAACTTCCTTAAGCAAAACATTAGCTAGACCTGAGTTCCGAGAAGTAGCGAATTTTGCTTACTATGACTTCGTTCGTAACGCGCAGTTATTAGGAAATAAAGACCTAGAAAAATCAGATATCTACAATGTAGACTTTAAGTGGGAACTCTATCCCAATGCAGGGGAAATCTTCTCTGTGGGCGTTTTTGGAAAAAAATTCATTAAGCCAATTGAGCAAATTGTAGCCGATGGTTCAGTTCCATCAAATCTAGCTTTGACCTACACGAATCCTCCATCCGCTATTGTTTATGGTTTAGAAATGGAATTCAGAAAGTCGATTAATTCTTGGTTGGATCTTTACTCAAACATGGCATTAATTCAATCGGAGGTTGAAGTTCAAGGTGTTAAACGCCAATTGCAAGGCCAATCTAATTATGCATTGAATGGAGGGTTAAATTTCCATAAAGGAAATAATACCATCAACTTAACCTATAACCGAGTTGGTGATCGTATCGCATCAGTTGGTTTTCAAGGGTATCCAGACATTTTTGAAAACTCAAGAGACGTTATTGATATCGTTTTCTTAAGAAAATATAATAAGGGGGAAATTAAATTGGCGGTTAGCGATATGCTAGCTCAGCCCACTGTTTTCTACCAAAAGCCTTCACGTGATTTAATTAAAACAAACAACGAAACATCTGTTTCACTCACCGTTAATTACAATTTCTAACATGAAAAAATTACTATTTATTGTAGCAGCTTTAGCGACATTTAGCTGTTCAAAGGATTTAGGTGGTGATGTTGCCCCTATCAACGTGCCTTCCACAACTACGTTAAGTGGTAACATTTCCGTAACGACTACGTTAACTGCGGATAAAGAATGGACATTAAAAGGGTATGTATATGTGACGGATGGTGCGTCATTAATTATTCAGCCAGGTACGGTTATTAAAAGTGATATCTCGGAAAAAGGTGCTTTGTGTATTGAGCGTGGTGCTAAAATTATTGCTGAAGGGACCGCAGCTAAGCCAATCGTATTTACATCGGGTAGACCTGCAGGCGAACGCTCTCCAGGTGATTGGGGTGGAATTGTTATCCTAGGAAGAGCGAAAACGAATCGTACCTCTGAGCCTACTATTGAAGGAGGTATTGGTCGCGCTTATGGCGGTACAAATGATGAGGATAACAGTGGTGTGATGAAATATGTACGTATTGAATACGCGGGTATTGCCGCTTTACCCAACTCAGAGATCAATGCTTTGACTTTGGGAGCTGTAGGTAGCAAGACGGTGATTGAAAACGTACAGACAATCTATGCCAATGACGATGCATTTGAATTCTTTGGTGGAACAGTTTCTCCTAAGTATTTATATGCTTTTGCTACCGCAGATGATGACTATGATTTTGATTTTGGGTATACAGGTAAAGTTTCATTCTCTATTTCAAGACGCGATCCGCAATTCGTAGATACAGGTGATGCTGGAAATGGAATTGAGTGTGATAATGACGGAACAGGTTCTTCTGCGACTCCGTTTACACGTCCCGTTTTAGATAACCTAACATTAATTGGACCAAATGATCCAGCGGCGCTTTCTAATCACAACTTAGCGATGCGCTGGAGACGTGCTACTCAGTTTGAAGTTAGCAACTCCACATTTATTGGCTACATGAAAGGTGGCTTTAGCTTGGAAAGTAATGAAACAGCTCAAGCCTATAAGGATGGGAAGTCGATTTTCAAAAACAATAAAATTGGCACCTTTACTACAAATACGTCTAGGAATTTTATAAGTGGAGCGACGTCAATCATCAGCTCTGCAGATGTAAAAACAAAGGCCTTAGCAGATGGAAATTCTGAGATTGAGTCTACAAACGCTGAGATTTTAAAACTAGAAAAGCCAAGCTGGACAACTGGATGGACTCGTTTCCCTACCAAGGGTAACTAAATATTTTATATTGGTGTAATAGAGAAAATGTCGGTGGGGCTTCCTGCCGGCATTTCTTAGTTTAGGCCAAAATTTAATTCGCTGTTAATCTTTCTGTTAAATGTGTAAATTAGCTTTGATAATGAAATCAAACCCATTTAACATGAAGTGGAAATTTACCTTACTGGCTGTATTGCTCTCTTTTGGTGCGATCGGCCAACAATCAGCTGATCATCGAGTGATTGTGATAACGACCGACGGGTTTCGTTGGCAAGAAGTATTCACCGGATTAGACGCTGAGATAGTTAAAGTGAAGAAGTATCATCACGGGGATAGCCTTCGATTGATTGAGACTTATGGTGGCAAAACAGCAGAAGAACGTAGAAAGAGGTTATTACCTTTTATGTGGTCTACCATACAGAAACAAGGCCAAATACACGGAAATCGGGCTGTTGGTTCACTGGTTAACGTAGCTAATCCGTATTGGTTTTCATATCCAGGATATAGCGAAATTCTTACGGGTCAGGTGGACGTTCAGGTGAATTCAAATGAGTACAAGCCGAATCCAAACACGAACTTTTTTGAGTATTTGAACTCGTTACCTGCTTATACAGGTAAGGTCGCCGCTTTTGGTGCTTGGGATGCATTTGATCGTATCTTAAACGAAAAGCGTTCCGGTTTTCCCGTAATTAATGCCTTTGATTCTTATCACATGTATGTTAATACCAAAGACAGCGAATTGCTTTCGCGCATGACGAAAGATTCTTTTCGGGCTTTTGGCAACGCGGAAGTATTGGACGTTTTCACGCATTACCAAGCAATGGATTATTTAAAAAATAAGAAACCCAAAGCGATGTATATTTCATACGGCGATACGGATGAATTCGCGCACGAGGGAACCTATAACCATTATCTAGATGCTGCCCATCGGGTGGATACGTTCATTTCAGAAATCTGGAATTTTGTGAATACAGATCCTGATTACAAGGGAAAAACTACCTTGTTAATTACAACAGATCATGGACGTGGTGACGCCATTAAATCAGAATGGACTTCGCATGGTGAGAAAGTGAAAGACTGCCATGAAATATGGTATGCCATGATTGGCGCGAATGTGTCTAGTTTGGGAGAAGTGAAAACGACCGAACAGGTCTACCAAAAAGAGCTGATTCATAAAGCTGCTGATGCAATGGGTTTAACATTCAAAAGTGTAAGGCTTGAATAAATCATATCATATACTTTAGAATTCCTCCCTTTCTTAACAATTCTATAATATGTAAATGGGGGCTTTCTCTTAAATTTGTTAAATTTCGAATTCCTTAATCTAAACTTTATGTTCGGACTCGATCCAACTCTCCTTTTTTTATTGTTCTTCTGTCTCTTTGCTGCATGTGCATTCGAATTTGTGAATGGATTTCATGATACAGCTAATGCCGTTGCAACCGTAATATATACCCATTCTTTGAAGCCTTCGCAGGCCGTTGTTTGGTCGGGTTTTATGAACTTTTTAGGACTATTAACCGGAGGAGTGGGTGTCACCATGAGTATTATTGGGTTACTTCCCACCGAGCTGCTCATAGATTCCAATGTGTACCATTCCATGGCGATGGCTCTAGCACTATTGTTATCTGCTATTTTATGGAACTTAGGTACTTGGTATTTAGGTATTCCTGCATCGAGTTCCCATACATTGATTGGATCTATTATTGGTATTGGGGTTGGGCATGCCTTGTTGCCCGAAAATTCGAATAAAGGTATTTCGGCCATCAACTGGGATAAAGCGATTGAGATTGGTCAAGCTTTGTTATTGTCTCCAATTTTTGGTTTTGCTTTAGCCATTATCCTCATGTATATCTTGAAGAAATCGATTAACAATAAAGATATTTTCAAAGAGCCAAAAAAGGATACTCCACCACCCATGTGGATACGTACCATCTTAGTTGCGACTTGTACGTTGGTTTCATTTTTCCATGGACGTAATGATGGACAAAAAGGAATTGGTTTAGTGATGGTTATCC
>JAIXRT010000038.1 GCA_027485075.1 Cytophagaceae bacterium | reverse complement strand
TTCCGATTATAAATTGACCTTAGATGCGGGCTTGTTGCAGAATCCAGATGGGCTATCGGAATTGATAGCGAGGTCTCATTTGTTTTATTCCAAAGATTTATCCGAGAAGGTCAAAGCTCGGTTAGACGCAGATTACATCCATGGAGAATATGTTTCGGCGCTGGGGAATAAGCCTTTATTGCGTTCATTTTATCGCATTAATCCAAGTATTGCGTATGCCAGTTCACGTATTCGGGTCAATGCAGGAATTTTAGTGGCGACTGAACTAGAGGGTAAAGATGCGGTTGCGAAGACAAGTATTTTCCCGCAGTTTGAGTTGGATTTTGGGGTATCTGATTTCATTCATTTGTTTGGAGGAATCGGTGGCGATGTACAATTCAATACGCTTAAATCATTTTTGGCTGAGAATCCTTGGATGGCTATTCCAACCGGCTTTACAAATACCAGTCAGGTGGGTAATCTTTTCGGAGGTATCAAAGGGGTAGGAAACAAACATGTCGATTTTGAAATCAAGTATAATTACGCGGAGTATGCTGATTTGCCTACGTTTATCAATAGCCCTTCGGATATTTCTCGTTTTCAAATTTTGTACATCGGTGGCATACAAAAAATTCAGGTAGCTAATATCATTGGACAAGTAAATGTTCATGTTTCCAATGCGTTTACTTCGAGTTTAAAAGTGGATCATGTACGGTATTCCTTATTAAATACTGTTTTCCAAGCCTCTCACAAACCTGGCTTGACGATGAGCTGGACGAATACTTGGAAGCTGTCGAATAAGGTGTTTATTTCACCTGATGTGTATTGGATTAAGGATTTATTTGCTCTAAATCCTGCGCAAAATCAGTTGATTCAATTAGATGATATTGTAGATTTGAACTTTAAAATTAATTATTTCGTGAAGCGGAATGTTAATTTGGGTCTTTCAGGGAACAACCTGTTGGGCAAAACGTATCAACGGTTCAATCAGTATCAAAATCAGGGACGTCAAGTAAATTTGACCCTGGCTTATTCGTTCTAGTATGAAAAAATTAGGTTTACTCTTCCTTATTGCAACGGTTTTCGCTTGCTCATCTCCACAAACAGAAGTTCCAACCCAGTCACTTAATGAAGTATTGGCCTGCACTAATTTGGCTGGTTTACAAGCGAAATACGGGAAGAAAAATGTCGTAACGGACACGAGCTGGGTGATTGGAGCTGACACTTTACAAGGTTCCATCATTTTCCCAAACACGACTAAGCAAGTATATGTGTATTATCGTGCGGGTGAGATTGTCGACGTAACCATTCAAGGAAAATCATCCGCATGGAAAACAGATTCGGGGCTTTATTTGGGTCTTCCTTTACAAGATGTTCAAAAACTAAATGCTAAAAATTTTACACTCTCCGGCTTTAATTGGGCGCACGGTGGTGAAGTCGTTTCTTGGGAAGGTGGTAAATTAGCCGGAATTCATTTAGCTACATTTAGTAATGCCGGCAATCTGCACGATGGTTTATCAGATGCGGAATACTCTCAAATATCCGGTCAAACGGAATTCGATGTGCGTCACGAGGCCATTCAAAAATTGAATCCAAGCTTGGATATGATTTCGTTGATTAAGCCATTTATCCCCAATCAGGAGGAAGGCAAGACGATCAGTAAACGTATTTCAGCTAATCAAATCCCGCCTGCGAAATAACGATTATTTGAGTTTAGGATTGTTGTGGTGACGATCTGCATCGCGAATCGACTTCTTTTGCATGTTTTTTTCCAGCGCTTCCGTGAGGTTTACACCCGTTTGATTGGCTAAGCAAATCAACACAAACAGTACATCCGCCATTTCATCTCCTAAGTCTTTTTGCTTGTCGGACTCCTTTTCAGATTGTTCGCCGTAGCGACGGGCGATGATACGCGCTACTTCACCCACTTCCTCGGTCAACATCGCCATGTTGGTCAATTCGCTAAAGTAACGAACGCCTACGGTTTGAATCCAGTTGTCAACTTGTTTTTGGGCTTCTTCTAAGGTCATATCGTTGGGTTTTTAGAATCGATGATGATGGTCACCGGACCATCGTTGCACAAACTTACTTGCATGTCGGCACCAAATACTCCCGTTTGAATGGGCCCGCCCATCGCTTCGGAAAGTTGGTGAATCATTTGTTCATACAAGGGAATGGCTTGTTCCGGTCGGGCTGCTGCTATATAACTCGGCCGATTTCCCTTTCGGGTATCTGCATACAAAGTAAATTGGCTCACTAATAAAATCTGTCCGTTCACCTGAGTGAGTGATAAATTCATTTTACCTTTCGCATCGGAAAATATGCGTAATCCATGGATTTTTCCAGCCAAATAGGTGACGTCGGCCAGCGTATCATCTACGTGTATGCCTAGTAGAATTACGAATCCGGTGCCGATCGAGGCATGTAATTTTTCCTCCATATGCAGATGGGCTGAACTGGCGCGCTGAATAACGGCTATCATCGGCTATAACAAGAAATAGACGATGAGGAAATACACACCATAGCCCAAGATATCGTTGGTCGTCGTGATGAATGGACCCGATGCTATGGCTGGATTAATTTTGAGTTGGTTTAACACCAAAGGCGTAATCGTACCCATTAAGGAGGCCAACATAACTACGGCGAATAACGAAAGTGATACCGTGATGGATAACATGATGGCACCATTATCAATGAGCATGGAACAACCAAAGGCAAAAATGGCTGCAATCAGTGCGTTGATTAAGGCCACGACAAAAACCTTTTGAAGACGTTTCCAAAGTGTTGTATCTAATCCACTTTTATCTGCTAAGGATTGAACGATCAGTGAAGAGGACTGAATTCCTACGTTTCCACCGGTTGATCCAATCAATGGAATAAATGCGGAAATGGCGGGTAACAATGAAATGGTATCGTCGAAACGATCAATGATTTTGGCAGCTAAAAAACTACCCACCATACCACCGATTAACCACGGTAAACGCGAACGAACTAATAGCCAAACAGAGTCGTCTTCTTCTACATCTTCCGAGATACCGGCCATGACTTGAATATCCTCTTGCGCAGATTCTGTGATGAAATCGACCACGTCATCGATGGTGATGCGGCCTAATAAACGGCCTTGTATATTCACGACTGGAATCGCTTCCAAGTCATATTTCTGCATTAAATCGGCCACTTCTTCGCCCGTACTGTAGGTCTGAACTGAAACGATTTCATCGTCTTCGTAGACATCTTGGATCTTCGATCCGCGCTTGGCCAAAATGATTTTCTTCAGCGACACGGTCCCTAAAAGCAATCCATCATCGTCTACCACATACACGGAATAGACCTTCTCTACATCTTCGGCTTGTCGGCGAATCTCCTCTACACATTCCGTTACGGTTTGAGTGACATTG
>JAIXRT010000188.1 GCA_027485075.1 Cytophagaceae bacterium | reverse complement strand
TTATTATTCAACAATGAGTGGACATTAGAGAAAAGCCCAGCAGGAGCGAACCAGTGGATCGCGAAGAATAGCGCGAACATTATCCCGGATGCTTTTGACAAAAACGTTTTCCACAAGCCAACGATGTTGACAACGGATATCGCCTTGCGCGCTGATCCGATCTACGAGAAAATCTCACGTAGTTTCTTAGACAATCCGGAATTATATGCGAAGGCTTTTGCGAAAGCTTGGTTCAAATTAACGCACCGCGACATGGGTCCTAGCTCGACTTATTTAGGACCAGAGGTACCGAAGGAGCAATTGCTTTGGCAAGATCCAATTCCTGCGTTGAATCACGAAGTAGTGAACGCGCAAGACATAGCGGCTTTGAAAACGACCATTTTAAACTCTGGTTTATCGATCAGCGAATTAGTTTCGACGGCTTGGGCTTCGGCTTCAACGTACCGTCACTCAGATCGCCGCGGTGGTGCAAACGGAGCGCGTATTCGTTTATTGCCACAACGTAATTGGGAAGTAAATAATCCGAAGCAATTAGAGAAAGTGTTAGCTGTTTATGAAAAAATTCAGAAAGATTTTAATGCCAAATCTGGTAAGAAAAAAATCTCTATCGCAGACTTAATCGTGTTAGGTGGTTCAGCTGCCGTTGAAAAAGCAGCAGCGAATTCGGGTGTTAAAACAACGGTTCCATTTACCCCAGGTCGTATGGATGCTTCACAAGAGCAAACAGATGTGGCTTCCGTTAGCTTGTTAGAGCCGATGGGCGATGGTTTCCGTAACTATACGAAAACACGTTACACGCTTTCTACAGAAGAAATCTTCGTAGACAAAGCACAATTATTAACCTTGACAGCGCCAGAAATGACGGTATTGACAGGTGGTATGCGTGTGTTGAACACGAATTACAACGGTTCGAAACACGGCGTATTTACGACGAAGAAGGACGCGTTAACGAACGACTTCTTTGTGAACTTGTTGGAAATGGGAACCACCTGGAAACCAGTAGATGAAGCAAAAGAAGAGTACGTAGGTAAAAACGAAAAAGGAGCTGTGGTTGCGACTGCAACACGTGCCGACTTAATTTTCGGTTCGAATTCAGAGCTTCGTGCTTTGGCTGAAGTCTATGCAACGAAGGATTCACAAACTAAATTTGTGAAGGATTTCGTAGCCGCTTGGACAAAGGTGATGAACTTAGATCGTTTCGACGTTACTTTTAAATAGTCTTTTTAGGTTGAGTTTAAAGCCAGCTGCTCGAAAGGGTGGCTGGCTTTTATTTTTGGCCTTTCAACTTGTCGTACTCGCTTTGTTCTAATGATTCACCCAAAGTATGGTAAGCCTTTAGGTATTGAATTGTTAACCCTAATCCCCAGCCTAGCATCGGCCAAATAGGCCAAGGAATATGATACTTTTTGGCTTCAACTGGCATTGTCAAATACCAGATAACCCATAGAAAAGGAATAACAAGTGAATAAGAGCCTAGGCCCCGCTTGAATTTGGCACGCATGCGGGCAAGCTGCCATAATTGTTGGTCTGTACTTTCCATGATATTTCGTTTTTCGGTTTCATCATCTGGAGCATACAATAAAGTCAAATTCACACCTAAGGCTTCACCAATCGCATTCATCGAATACAAACTCGGTTTCCCTTCGTTACGCTCCATACGTTGTACGGTTCTCAGCGCGATCCCGCTCTTTTCAGATAGATCGTTTTGCGTCAAACCTTTGGCCGTACGAATTTCCTTTAATTGTTCTCCAAAATTCATGGGGCAAAATTGGGGTTAAATATCATGCCAAAAAACGTCAGGCACATGACTTGTTTACGTCATCTCTTAAAATTCTCGATGGCTTTGTGCGAACCATCGCAACTCGGCTTGCGCTTTGTTAAACCGCAAATACAATCGGTAATTCCGATACCTTTTAGGATGTACTTTTCGTTTTTCTCGATACGTGAAGTGCGCGTTTCGGACTGCTTCCCGTCCGAAAAAAATCGTAAATAGGCCCGCTGGCGCCCAGGAGTTAATTTTTCGAAGGCTCTTTTTAGGGCAGGCTTCTTGGCGAAAATAGCCTTCAACTCCTCCGGGTGAGGGATTTCAGATGGTTTTTCCATTTTCAATCCTAGTTTCTCTACCTCGATGGCTTCTAGGACATAGGCTTTGATGTAGTCCTCTTTTTGCCGAATCTCCTCCACCGAACTGAACTTCATCCATCGACCTAATTGCGTGTGCTCACCAGGCTTAATTAACAGCTTGTCCTCGTCTTGAAGTAGCGCACCATTGAAAAAGCTCAAGGCACAATGGTCCTTTAAGCTACCAATGGCAATAATGTTTTTCTTGCCTACCATATACACCGGTGTCCGCCACTTAAAGGTTTCTATTAATAAACAATCCAATAATATTCGACGTAAATAGGCCATTTCTTGGGGCCATTGGTCGGCACTTTGTATGAATTCGTCAACATTCGGGTCTTTCATCCTTTTTTACTGATTAGAATTAAGAAGGAAATTGCTTTCCTATACAAAGAAAGAAAAAACCCATGAAATCACGTATCCTCCT
>JAIXRT010000074.1 GCA_027485075.1 Cytophagaceae bacterium | reverse complement strand
TAAGCTGGCATTTCGATATGCGGTCGCGGTGCGTGCAGTTTGCGAGGATAGGGGGAGTGTGATGCCGGTGCTCAACAGGTCGTTCGCTTATACCAAAAAGAAGGACCGCTGTGCGCCCATTAGCAGTCATTAAAAGTTCAGTCAGAGCTGACTGAAATCGGCCATAGTTGGTTTTGACCAGTTGGCAGCAGAAACTAACTTTCGGGTTACGGCTCGCGCAGATGCAGAAACGGCGACATTCCATTTTGGGCAAATCAAAAGTCCATGGAAGCCGATACCTTGAACGTGCGCGGTTGGCCTTGGAGCAGAGCTGCGCTGAATGTATCAAATGCCGACGCCCAATAACGCGCGGCTACGACCTTTTGACACGCCGCTCCGAATTGGTGGTCTTACAAACCAGCGACATTGAATTTAGGGAGGATGACACGATGCGGGTACTTATCCGCCGCAGCAAGGCCGACCCGTTGGGTATGGGACGGATCGCATTCAGTTCGAGGCGCTCGGCCGACTTGATCGGCGCGTGGCTCGCGTGGCGCGGGCCAGATATCGCGCCGCTCTTTTGCGGCATTTATCAGGGGAACCCCATTAATCGGCCCCTTGGCACGACCAAGGTGAAGCTGATTATCAAGGAGGCCGCCGCCGCCGCTGGGTTCGGGCCGGAAGATGTAAAGGCCTTTAGCGGCCACTCACTGCGCGTTGGCGCGGCTCAGGATTTGCTCTGCGCAGGCTTTGATACCGCAGCCATCATGCGCGCCGGCGGATGGAAGTCCATCAACATGCTTGACCGCTATCTGGAGTTCGCCGAGCATAATGTGTGGGGGGTGAGAGCCTAATACGAAATGGCCGGCGTCCGGCGAACTGGTGCTCTGTCACGCACGTGCGTATGCGTCGTCGTAGCGAATGATATCGTCTTCACCAAGGTAGGCGCCAGTCTGCACCTCGATGAGCGTCACGGGCAGCTTCCCGCGGTTTTCAAGACGGTGCTTCTCTCCGACGGGGACGTACACTGACTGGTTCTCAGTCACCATCCGGACTTCATCGCCAATAGTCACGTGCGCCGTTCCGGCGACGACGATCCAGTGCTCAGCTCTGTGGTGGTGACTTTGCAGGGAGAGCAGCGCCCCCGGCTTGACGAAGATGCGCTTGACCTGAAAGCGGTCGCCCGACGCAATGCTGTCATACCAGCCCCAAGGCCGTTCATCGCGCCTAGAGGCATCGGCCTGGGCCACCCCCTTCGCCCGCATGGCATTCACGGCCTCGCCCACGCGCTGGCTCTCAGACATCGGCGCAACGAGGATGGCGTCAGGCGTGGCCACCACAATCATCTTGTCGAGGCCGATGCCGACCACATGTAGGCCGCCACCCTCGGACTTAAGGAGTGCCCCGCTGCAATCGATGGCGGTGACGTCAGCCGAACAGCTATTACCCGCCGCATCGGGGAGGCTTTCCGCCCAGACACTAGCCCACCCGCCGAGGTCGCTCCAGCCCGCGCCGAACGGCATTACGGCTAGATTACGAGCTTTTTCCATTACACAGTAATCGATTGAGATGCTTTCGGCTGAGCGCCATGCGTCTGGCTCCAGGCGAGTAAAGGAAAGATCCTGCTTCGCGTCACCAACCGAGGCGGATACGGCGGAAGACATTTCCGGCGCATGCGATGCAAAGGCGTCGAGAATGCCACTCACCGAGAAGAGAAAGATGCCGGCATTCCAGAGATAGTTCTTAGAGGCAACCATATCGGTCGCGTCGGCTAAATCGGGCTTCTCGACAAAGCGCCTTAGTGCCTGTGGGGTAGCCGCATCCAGCTGCGCCCCTGCAGCAAGTTCAAGGTATCCGTAGCCGGTCTCTGGGTGCGTCGGCACAATGCCGAATGTAACGAGATCTGAGGCCTCGGCTCGGCAAACCGCCGCCATCACAGCCTGCTCAAATAGATCCCGATCTGCAATTTGGTGATCGGAAGGCATAACCAGCATCAGCGCATCGGGGTCATGAGCCTTCAACCAATGCGCCGCGGCAAGTATCGCCGGAGCCGTGTTGCGGGCCTCTGGCTCGATTAGGATTGCGCTTGCAGTCATTTCGATCGCCGCCAACTGCTCGACTACTGTGAAACGCCACGCTTCACCTGTTACGATCAGCGGCGCGGCGAACGATGGGCCCACTGTGCGCCGAACGGCCGCCTGAAAAAGGCTTTGCGCACCGAGTAGGCTTACAAATTGCTTAGGAGAAGACTTACGAGAGACAGGCCAAAGCCGAGTTCCAGACCCACCGCACAGAATAACGGGATAAATCTTCAGCGCACCTGTCATGTAGCTTTTCAGTCATTTAAAAATTATTCTAAAAAACAATTACTATTTGTTCTTTCGCCCTCACTATTGGCTTTAAGTGTTTCCGAAAACAGAGTTTAACGGCAGAATTAGCCGATATTTTTTCTGGGTTTTCGAACAACGCTATTTTGAGCTACCTGCGGGCGGCCGATCTACGCCTTGACAGCGGGCGAATTACAAATCGAATTTTTGGGATGTTACGAGGTGCCCCGACGAGACACGATTTGCCTCAGCAGGTTGAGTGTCAACCAACGCGCCGCCATTGATACGCCGCCCACCCAAGGCTTGCGGCATGGGGGCGGGGAAGATGCGGCAACATTTCAGTCAGCACCGAAAACAGACTTCCGCCCTTCTTTTCAGGTTCGGTCACGAACGCGACCGCAAGACAACAAGCCCTGCAAATATGACCCAGACACAAGTGCCGAGTACAAACAGCAGCAGAAAATAGTATCCAAGACCAAATAGAACCATCAACGCGCCTAAAAGGGCCAGAAAGTCTCTCATAGTCAGCCAGATCAACCAGTCGGATATCCGGGTCGGAGAACGTCTTAAAAAATGTTTTATTCCATCAAAGTGTAATGGCGCGCCCGTTGCCGCGGCATGCCTTCCAAGCATTAGGAGACCGAGACCGAGGCAAATGAAGCCCAATAAACCAAGCATCAGAGCGTTATCTTCACCTAAAAGCCAAAGACTGACGCTGAGGCCACTTATAAAACCCAGGTTTGTAATCGCGTCAGTTAGTGAATCTAGGCTCGCGCCGAGCGTGCTGCTGCGAAAAGTGGCCCGGGCAATCTCGCCATCAACACCATCCAATAGAGAAGCCGCCTGAAACAAAAGTGCCCCACCTATGAGGCCAAGCTGATTACCCGACAGAAGGCAGGCAAGCATGAACATCGCAACCAAGCCCGTAGCTGCGGTTGCGTGGATGGGGCGTATAGACCGATACCGAAGTAGTAGATGACTAATTCGAATGGAAATCGGACGATTAATATATTTTGAAACTACACCATCGGTAGGCTTCACGGTATTTTTCATTACGAGGCGGCTCGCGCGATGTATCTGTTGAAGGATGCGCTCCCGCCCTTCAGAAATATAAAAATCGAGAATTGTCTCAAGTTTTTTACTCCCCCCGACCGGAGGCAAGCCGTCAGATCGCGCCTTTGAAATTACGGTCAGCATGTCGCCTGTTAGCATCCATTCGCCAGCGAGGTAAATGTCATCCTCTCGGGCCGTCAGTTTAGAAACATCTGCCGCCGTTTGTTTTACGTGCGGGGCGAGGCGGCAGATTTCACTAGAACTCCACTCACCAATCAAATGGCCTTCGGGCATCACTATAAATATTTCGTTTTGCTCCTTAAGGCTCTCGTTAACAATGTTGGCATTGCGTGCGACCCGAGCGACTGCAGGTACTCCGGAAACATTAGCATTCGCCGTTTCGGCGGAAGAGAAAACTAGGAAAATTCTAGGCATCGGGCCTCCATTACGCGAGTTAGATCAACTCATTAGAGCCATAAGACTTGAAACTGCCCTAGCTACCAAGTAGCATTTTAACCAATTCAAATTTGGACAATTTTCGCCCCTATTGATGGCATTCAGCACGGCATCATTAAAACATCTAAGCTCCCGACTACCGTCTCACGATGACAGATAGGCTTAAGAGGCTACATGCATGACAATTCTCAAAACGGTGACGCCAAGCAGGTGGCATTTGACGACGCCGCGCTTAAGCGGCCGCGCGAGTTGGAAGATTGGCTGAATTTTTATCTCTATCATCCGCTGTCCTGGAAAATTGCAAACGGCCTATCTCGGACGGCTATAACGCCAAATTTGGTCTCACTTGCGGGCGGACTGTCTGTCGTCACTTGCGCCTATTTCTATACAATCCCCTCTTGGCCTCAAGCAGTCATCATAGGTCTTTTGGCTCACATGCTTTGGCATGTTTTAGACGGCGCCGACGGTGATCTTGCCCGCATAAATGGCAAAGTCAGTCCACACGGGGAAATTGTCGACGGCCTGTCAGACTATCTGTCACATATAATTCTCTATTGTATGATGGCCCACCTGCTAGCTGCTGGGCTCGGCTCTAAAGTGGCCTGGGCTGTAGTCATTGCTGCTGGACTGAGCCGTATCGTGCAGGCGAATTTCTATGAGGTTAGGCGCCGTCAGTACCAATTGTGGGTGTATAATCGTGGATGGCTTAAACAGTTCTCCCGGCATGATATCTCGCCTGGCATTGGTTTAAACATAGTAGCCCAAATGTACCTGCGACTATCCCAACATGCACTCGCTGCAGATCGCTCGATAGACAGCGCCCTAAGCGCCGCGCAAGGTAATCCAAAGGTACAACGCAATGTTCGAGAGACCATCATCCGACACCATCGGCCGCTACTTGGTCCGCTTGGTCTTCTAAGCGCAAACCACCGAACCATTTTTCTTGGATTGGCAATGCTGGCAGGCATGCCCTTATGGTACTTCCTTTACGAAATCATTCTTCTAAACGGAGCTCTGATTTGGTTAAAAATCCTGTTTATACGGGCCGATAGGGCAATGGTGGCAGAGTTGTTAACCCTTGACGGCTCCCCACGCAGTGCCCGCCGGTAAAGTGCCAAGTTTGCGCGAGCAAACTCCGACCACTTTAGCTGCTTGGCCCGCAACAGACCACTCTCACGCATAGTGGATCTAATAACCTGGTCGTCGATTATTACGCCCACAGCCCGCGCAATTGCCTCAGCATCGTTCGGATTGATCAACATGGCGGCCCCTGCAGTCACTTCAACCATTGCAGATCTGTCACTAGTCACCACCGGACAGCCGCACGCCATGGCCTCGGCCAAGGGATTTCCGAACCCCTCACACAAGGATGGATGAAGCAACAATTCTGCCAAAGAATAGAGCGTAATGAGGTCCGCGCGCGACACCGCAGGCAAAATGAGTATGCGGCCCCCGATACCAAGCCGTTCAGCAAACCTGCGCAATGCCGCAGATTCACTCCCTTGACGCTGGACAAGCACCAGATCAACGTCCTTTCGAGTGGCGCAAACCTGCGCGAAGCTCCGAATTACCTGCAGATGATTTTTATAGGGCGCAAACTGGCCCACTGTGAGAACGAAACGGCGTTCAGGATTTAAACCAAAGGCACTCAACTTACCTCGCTCGCACGCAGATCGCTTGAATTCGTCGCTGACGCCCGAAAGCGTTACAAAAGTTCGCGGCGCAGCGTCAGGCCTACCTAAGACCACGGCATTTTTTGTTGCCTCACTGACAGTCGCAATAATGGTCGATTGGTTCAATGCGCGCTTTATCCCGTGCGCAAAAAACGGCTGCCGGAGGTAGCGGCGCCAGCCCGTCGCGCACCACTCAGGTTGCTCCAGCCACATTAAATCATGAATTGTCGTGATGCATGGCATGCCTAACCCAGCAGGCATGATATTAAACGTGGCGTGAAAAAGGTCGACGCCCTTTAAGTCCGCGATCATGGGGAGCCCCCACATTGTGGCTGGCCCGTTAGCCGCTGCAGATACCTCCACCTGTTCAACATTCTCGAGATGGCTGAGTTGAAACGATACATTCGGACTGACTAATAGCCGAAAACGCAGATCTGGAGCCATCGTTGGTATGTAGTCAACCAGAGCCATAACAGTCTCGGCGATACCGCTAGGCTTCGAATTCACATACCTACAGTCAATGCATACCAAACGCGTCAAATCACTTTGCCCGCCAGCCCAACCATTGGAAATGGATCTACGTCATGTTCCATCACTCACCTCGGATAATATTAGTCGTGGAAGTGATCTGAGATTAATTTGGATTATTGTTCGATGCACTGCTTATAACATTACCGATCGATAGCGCTGAAAAGGCAAGACTTGAGACCGTTGAAACAAAACGCATCAGGTCAGCGCCTGGCGCTGTCGATATGTATATTACGTCTTTGTCGTGAATTAGAAAATCTTGCGTTACAAAGAAACCTGTCGCGTCGCTTAGGTCAAGGCGATAGACTACGGGCACTAGACCCTTCTCGGTCCTGCGTGCGTCGGTCAGGCGCGATGCGTCAAGGGCTTCTGGCGATTCCAGTCGGAAAACGAAAATGCCGCGAATATTAGCGCGATCATCACGCAAACCTCCCGTCCGGGCTAAAGCCTGCGCCAACGATATCCCCTTCCCCTCGAAGGGAATTTCGGCATTTCGCGCAACCGCTCCCAAGGCGATAAAACTATAAGGTTGGTGCAGCACCGTTACGATGTCGTCCGCTACCATCCGTACATTCTGTCTTGGATCCTCAACAATTTTTTCGAGCGGCATGACTGCGATTGTTCCTCCGCGCGTGATTTGCACGGTTGTTTGGCCAACTGGCTGGCGCGGACCACCCGCTGTTGCCAGAATATCAAGTAAGCGGTCTCCGCGGGCGCCAATGGGAACGCGCCGACTGCTCGCAACTTCTCCTAATATCGTCACGTTCCGCGCTTCATTTTGCGCAATTTTGACAACAACCTGCGGGTCGTTTGCCCGCTTTGCCAAGCGGCGAACTATTTCACGCTCCAAGGCTGCGGGAGCCATGCCATCAACAGAAATACGACCGACGAACGGTATAGCCATCGTTCCATCTGTGCTGACAACTTGCTGCAAGACAGTTCGGTTCTGAGCTCCTAGATTTTGCGATGATCCGCCTTCTATTGACCCAAAAAGAATTGAGGGTGGCGCTTCCCAGACTGAAACATCCAGAACGTCACCCGCCCCTATTACTGGGTTCAAAGCTGGCGTCTCTGCAAGGAGCGCGGCGAAGCTTTTAGCTTCCTGAACAGAATTGATACGCGATAACGCGCTTTTGTTGAGATCAACGATAGTGATACCGTTTCCGGCATAAGATTCCTTGGCCGAGCTGTTGATACGCGCCGACGATGGTCCACTGCCTCCTATTGACGAACATGCAGCCAGTGTCAGCGCGCCAGACATCGCAACCAAAGTTGCCCTTAACTGACTTATATAGCGCGGTTTCTGGGGTGCCCGAAGCGCAACCTTTTTGTTGGCTGCGACAATCTTGCCCTTGGCGAGTGAACTATCAATGGGTCGCATAAATATTATCCTCAAATCGCAATCAAACGAAGCGCGAATAAAGCGCTTTCAAATTCTCACGGTACTTTTCTGGAGTAAAGTTACTTGCTCTTTTTATGCCACGCGCGGTCAATTCTGTTCGCAAATCGGCGTCGTGATCAATTGTACGGATTGCGTTGGACAGCGCCGCAACGTCATATGGGTCAACCATCACAGCCGCATCCCCCACCACCTCGGGGAGTGAGGCGGTGTCGGCGCAAATGACTGGCGTGCCAAGCAACATCGCCTCAAGCGCCGGAAGTCCAAACCCTTCATAGAGGGAAGGAAACAAGGCGCCTTTCGCCCCACGGATAAGACTTACGAGTAAGCTAAACGGTGCGTAGGATAGCTGGATAACACGCTTCTTGGTGCGAACTTGTCCGTCCGCTATAGAGAGATAGCGAATGACCTCGTCGTTCAGCAGTCTTAATTCTTGCTCGGACTTCCAGGCTTGGGCACCGACGATAACCAGCGGTGCATCAACACCACTGGAGAGATAGGCTTCGATCATCCGACCGATATTTTTTTTCGGTTCTATCGACCCCCAGAATAAGAAATATTCCTTATACCCCACTCCGGTTGCGCCTTCGACTTCGCGGGCGACCTGAGCTTCTGACTTGTTAGTATATTTTTCAGGTATCGACACTGACTGGTAGGTGTTTGTAACACGGTCAGGTGACACGCCCAACAGATCAATAATGTCGCGGCGCGAACATTCTGAAACTGTTACAATGTGGTCAGCCGTACGTGCCAATTTCTGCATTAGCTTATAGTAAGTCCGCTTTTTATCGAGTGTAGTATAGGGCAAACGCAGCGGCACCAAATCATGCATGGTGTAGATGTTGGGCGCCCGTTTTATGCGCAACGGCACCGGATAGGTCCAGTGGACGAGGTCCGGCGTTTCCGGCACGCTAACGCGAGAAAGCGTTTTCCAAAGCTTAAACGCGCTTTGAGAACGCACGAAGACGTCCGTCGCGTTCAGAATATGATCAAATGCGGGCATCCGTGCACTAAAGGTTCGCGTGATAACCTGCCCCGTGATTGGAACATCTTCAGCAAAGTGCCCCAATGGCCCCAACAGCGCTCGGTGCGCCTGATCTAGAATTTGAAGCAGCCGGTTTCGGTCACCTACATTGCTATCGAAAAATGCAATTTCACGCATTAGGCTCTCTCGGGAGGGCGCCGCTCGATTGCCGTATAGGACGGAAACGGAATGCCCTAGCGCCTTTAACTCATAACTGAGATTGCGCGCATAGGTTGCGACACCTGTACCTTTTTCTAGGCCAAGATTGTAGCCATCAATGAGTATGTTAGGCATTATATTCTAAAACCTTCATGAAATTCCGAATCGCTTATAATACTCTTCATATCTTTTAATAAAAAATTCCGATTCATCTGACGATATTTCTGTCTCCCAGCGACGAATTTTGCCTTTATTGAATTGTATAATTTCCGATTTATTTTCAAATTTTTTTACGATTTTATCTATTTCTATATCTAAACCAATTTTGCTTGCTATATCCATAATGGCATTTTTGCTGTCAAAGCATAAGTACTCGTAAGAAATTGCTACTGATTTATATTCATCTACCCATTTGAATAATTTATTTATTGCATCATCAATAACAGGAATGCAATTTTCCAAATCTCTACATTCAACAAAATCATTAATACCCATTATTTGAGATCTTTTTGCGTGATCCATAAGTGATAAGTATATTTCTCTAGGATCCCTGTGTTGCGCAAATGAAAAATGTTTTGAACTTTCATTGCGTAAATTATCAAATTTAAATGGTCCAGAATGGGTTTTAATTACGCACCACCCATTATTTATTTCATTTATTATTTTTTCATTATTTATGAAAAAATCAGCGTCTATGTAATTTTCATAACTTTCGTTATTTTTAGCTTCTGAAGAAAGATTTATAACATCTAATTTTGCATATACGCATAAATAATTTATTATCATCCAAGCAAAAGAACTGCCAGATTTTGGCATTCCATAACTGAATATTATATTCAAAATACAATCCCCATTTACATATAAATTATTTTAAATTATTTCTCATGAAATTCATTTCTCTCATTACTATTCCTGGAAATTCATTTTCAAAATTCACATCTTTATAAATATCGTAACTTATTCTGATGAATTCACTGAGCAATAGCTCCCGCCTTTCGATGGGAACTTGATGGGACGAGTTCATCCCTATTCCTACATGAAAAATATAGTTTTGACCGAAAGGTAGGTCAGCATATACTGGCCATTTCCAGTCCCTATCTAACGGATCGACTGGAATTTTAGCGTTCTTCTGCGCGACTATTCCCGATTTCGTGAGCGCCTGTTTCGCAACTTCATTCATTGCGACAATCTTTGGATGGTCCATTGTATGCATAAAAATACCGGAGGAGCTCACAGGCTCATAATCGTAGCCTATCTCATGGAAATCACGGCGCAAAATGTCAGTCGCAACTTGGTGCTGATCAACGTAACCGAGCGATGAAAATGTGAAGCGATTAAACAATTTTATTAGGCGATCCGATTGAACGCCTTCAAGAAAGCCGGCCAATACAAGTGCAGAGTGATAAGGACCAGTGGCACCCTGAATAAACTTCCCTCTCCTGATCAAGTAAGTTGAGTCCGGATGAAATGCCGTGTAAGTTACCATTGGAAATCGATGTACACGATGATCAAAGACGTCAAATTCTTGTTTTAAAACGTTTAACGGAAACGGATGCTGAATGAAAATGACATCGGCATTAGCCAAATTATCAAAATAGTATTTATTCTCTTCTTGTGTTGATTTTTCGAACTCTCCCAGAGTTCGGAAATCGACAGCCGATTTTGGCACCAAGACTGAGATGCACGCTGCAAGGCTTCTTACATGGCAATTTCCGAGGATACTAATTCTGGGCATCAATGTTTTCCTCATCGCATATAATTTTTTGAGCCTCGATCATTTCTCTAAAAATAACTGAATTTTCGACAGTTCCTAAATGGACTTTTTCTTCAGTGTCAGGACGACTTCGAGTTTCTTTTTCATTGCTAGAAAGGTAGTATTTTTTAAATAAACTCATCACGTGCTTTACGCCTTCAGGGCGAACTTCGCGGAGGTCGTTTTCAAAATATTTGTTCCCGATGTGATTCCCATTGATGATCTCATACGATGGGAAATATGTAACATTGTCTGCGGAATTTTTGATATGTTCCGCTACAACGCGTAAGGCGGATTTACTGTATACTGTGGAAACTAGGACATGGCGCGGCTCAAAGGTGGCGATCAATGGAACTGGCGATACTGTTAGAATGATGCGGGCATTAGGATTGACGACACTTAAAGCCGCAACAAATTGTTCCATATCTCCAATCATATCCGGAACGGTTCGGTTCGAAAACTTGTACTCACATCCACTACTAGTGTTAGATACGCCAGGCGCTAACGGAACAACGGCTTCGTCCGCTACCGCCATCCACGTTTCTGTAAGTCCTAGAGTAAAAATGAATACATCGCACTCTTCAAACATTTTGCGGACGGCTGACAGATGAACCGCTCGATCTTCCAGAAGCGCCTCCTCACTGCAATAAGTCTCAACCAGAGGCCGGAACGGATCAATGTATCCATCACCTAGACGCCAGATATGATCTTGCGGCTGATAGAGGCCATAAGCCCTCTGGAAGAGTTGGAGCAGCTGCAAGGTTGAGTAAATATTACCAAAACGCGCTGGGAATACACCGTAGTTGTGCTCGCTAGCTCCAGGCTCCGTGACAAGATAAGAGAAACCCTCACTTACGAGTGTTCGGGCAATGTGCTGCGCAAAACAACTACCCGCGGTAGCAATTTTGTCTGAAGGCAACAATGTGAAGGGCACATCGAGAACTGGGTCGAAGTGTTCTAGAGCTACCCCCGCGACCGCCCTTTTCCAGAAGGATGAATCGGGTCTATTTGAGTAAGGATTTGCCATGCTATTCTCCGATTTCAAAGGCCCCTCAAGAGGTAATAGTTGCCTGTTTTTGAAACCGTAAGCTTATGCTTTTCAGATCTTTGAACTGGATGGCCTCCATCAAAGACCGCCTCTCTTCATCATTATCTGCGTGAGCAACAAAGATACCGCGCATTGCGAAGGCGCTTTCTCTATGGTCCCTGCCTTCACTCAACGTGCGGAAATCAACAACTGTGCTTCCTACCAAACGAAGACTGATTTCTCGTTTGGCGCCCGGCTCAAGGTTCAATTTAAAGGAGCGCCAGAATGTCGCATTGGAACCCGCTTGCGTCTGCAGAGTCCATTTTGCTTCCGGCACGGCAATCGAAATATTCGCAGTATTCGCTTCAAGCGGTGGCGTCGACAAATACAGATAAAATTGAAATGCGTCGCCCTCGTCTGGTAGTGTCAAACGAAGTTCAGCGGTACCCCCGCGTACCCAGCAGCCCCATTCCTCCAATTCCTCCCAGTTCAATCCCGTTCGAAATTGTTCCGCGCGATAGCCGAGGCGGGATATGCGTCGCTCCATATTGCGCCCCATGGAGTAATATCGGCCGCTAACAATTTGGGGGGCAGGTGGAGCATCCTGGTTCGCTTCAGTTTCAAGATAATTCAGATGGTTTACAAGATCAGCGCAGATATCAGACCAAGGCTTGAGCGGTGTCGCCGTCTTAATGGCCGCTTCGCGATGCTGGCGGGAAGGAACGTCATCGATTAGGTCTTCCAACTTAGTCTGGAAGTCAGCTTCCGAACCGAGGTCAAAGTAAACGGCATGTTCACCGCCTGCTTCCGGGTGAGCTGAGACGTTCGAAACCAGAGGTACTTTCCCGTGGGCCAGAGCCTCAGAAATCGGCAGGCCCCAACCTTCATAAAGACTCGGAAAAATGGTGAATTGAGCTCGATCGTAAAGCTGATTGAGCGTCTGGTCTGAAACATTACGGAGAATGATGATGCGCTCGGCCAAATCCTCGTCGCGTTCAAGCCGCGTGTATAAGGCTTCATTCATCCAGCCGGGCGCCCCCACGCACACGAGATATGGAATTGAAGCGCGCTCTCGAGTTTTGAGCATCCGGGACCATGCGTTAAAAGCCAGCATGTGGTTTTTCCGAGGCTCAATCGTTGATACCATCAAAACGTAGTCGTCTACGTCGAGGTTGTGAGAGCGCAAAACAGCAAGCGCTTTTTTCTTTTCATCAAGATTCTTTCCATCCCGCGCGCGGAACTCACCATTTAAAAGAAGAAGGCGTGATGGCGGCAGATTCTGAGATAGTCTTTCTGCCAAACTGGTTAAATCATTCAAAGTATTCTGAGAATTTGCGAGCACCATATCCGCATGCTCAGTCATGCCATCTATCCAACTGATGAAATTTGTAACAAGATTTTGGTCACAAAACTCGGGGAAAATCAGTGGTATAGTATCATGGACAAGAGGAATATACTTAACACCAAAGCGTCGCTTTATGTCCCGTATAACAAGAAAGTAATTTTGATAGCCCCATGATGTCCCTACATTGACGAGATTTGTGTTTTGCTGGAATTCAAATTCAACACCTGACCGAATTTCCATTCTTATGCGTTCAGCATAAGATCTCCTGGTATCTTCCGACCGATCCTCATCGGTAACGAGGTCGACAATTCGTTTTACCTGGCTATGTGATATCTCGTTAAACATGAAGCTGGTGTTATCAAAATACACGTAGTGGACAGAATGTTCTGTATGACGAAGCACTTCCGCCAGCTCGAGCTGAACACGCTGAATACCGGTCGGATATCGTGCGTGTTGGAGAAAATCGACCAGATCGCTCAACTCAAATGCAATGGCTCCGCTATCAGAACCTTGAGGATAAGACCCTTCCACACCAAGCTCATCTTTACCAAGGCGACCACGTAAACGTGCGGCGGTCCAGCCTAAGTCGATTAGCTCAGACCGCGCGTCGGCCGAAGTCAAATCCAAGGTCAAGGATTGCAGATAATTCTGTTCGGCCAAATCAGGTCGGTGCATAAGTTTATACAGGTGCCCTAGCTGCAGATAGCTGTCTGCATCTGGCTCTATCTTAATGGCACTGAGATAGGCAGCCTCCGCCTCCTTAAGTTCACCCGACTCCTTTAGAGCGTGACCATATTGCATCCTAATTGGTGCATCATCTGGGCGCAGACTGATAGTGTCTGCGTAGAGACGTGCAGCATCGGGCCAAAGGCCAGCATCACGCGCTGCGTCTGCTTTTGAAAGTAACTCAACAAACGTCGTTTTAGATTTTCGCGCTCTTGTTTTTTTTAACAACATTGAATCTTCCCTCTTACAAACTGTAAATGCAAATGACGTTGCCAAAAGCCGCGACAACACAGCTTAGATGTCTAACCTGCGCACCTCTGGAGCAAGCTTTTGTGGCCAGTTGGTGTAAGTTCAAACCAACTTACTCGGTGACAATGGCGCTCGAGTGCGCGCGAAAATATGTTTGATTATCCATGGCAAATCAGCCAATCGTCGCCGCACCGCTCTCCGGCTGCCATAATCTTTGACAGAGGCTTTACTGCCCCGTCATAATCCAGAAATAAGAGTTCAGTTTCTACACCTAGGGCTTCCTGCACGTCCTCGTAGCAATACCCTCTGGCAAAATTAACTTCGCACACGACCTGAGGCAAAAACTTCTGAATTAGGGGCTGTAATCGCTTTAGAACTTGCAGTTCGGCACCCTCTACGTCGATCTTTATAAGATCTATGCGGTCAAACTGGCATTCGACCAAGGATCCAGCTGTCACGTCAAAGACGTTTCCAAAATTAGCGAGATATTCGGAACTTTCGTCATCTAGAATGAACCGTCCATTTTTTGGTTCACCCGTGGGAACAAAAAATGGGACAGAAACGTCGTCATCTTGAGATGAAATGGCATAATTTTTGGCATCGACCCGATCACCATAGCCATTCAGTTGGATCGTTTTTTTCAGATAGGAATATACAGTTGGATTAGGTTCAATGGCCACAACCTTACCAGCCGTGCCAACAAGGTCTGCTGCAAGAACGCTGTAATAACCGAGATTTGCTCCAATATCGATTACTGTATCGCCATGATTGATCTTTCTTGCGAAATGCAGCGTAAGCCAGAACTCCCAGTAACCATCAAAGGCCAGGTGAGGTGACAGTCCAATATCGCTTGCGATGGCGAAAAATTTCTTTTCTCCGAGGATACGACACAACAGTGTGTCGTCTCCCAAATATTGGCTGCGTGCGCGAGTGCCAAAGTGAGTTTCCGCCTCGTCACGTCGAGAGTTAACAAGTATTTCTTTAAGGGTAGACATTTGATAGCTCATGTTTGAGGTCACTATACGCTGCGGTGAATTCGCTAAGGGTTGACGAAGTATTGCTCCATTCAGAAAACCAGTTTTCTTTAATAGTGACGGCAAATAAATCCTGCTGGCTTTGAAATCGTTCAATGAGGTCGGCTGTGTTCGCAAATTTCAAACCCGCTCCACCAAGTTGGCAAAACGTTCGTATCCAACTCAGATCGTCGCCCGTTATGGCCCGTGACATTTGTTCTAATGCAGACGGCGCTCCACCGGGCCGCCAAATACACTTCTCGTCCACGAGCATCCGTTCCGCCAAGCTATCTAGTGTCGGAGAATTCCGGATCAAATCAAGCAATTCTAAATCGGTAACATCAAGCTGACCCCAAAATGCCTTGGCAAATATCAAAACGTCGTTCGACACTGGAGGTTGGGTGCTCAAAACCCCCTTATTATATGACATGATGGGGTATTCCAGTTCAGTTACTGACTGGTGCGCCATTGCGTCTTTGATGAACGGACTGATTTCCGGAAGAGGGTATCCCAGAGCGCAGGAGTTACGGTATGAAATTTCTGCAAGGGTGTATTTACCCTGCGCCCTAGCTGCATGGCCATGTTGAGACCAATAGGTCCGCTCATATGGATGCAGCTTCAGTGCCGCGCTATACTCATCCTCTGCCTCCGACCATGCAGACTTCTCCATGGCCCAGTCACCTCGGCGGACATGAAACATAAACTGCTCATCAGCTAGCGCAGCTTGATACTGTACCTCCATAGGTGACGAGCGGTTGGCTACAAATTTGGATGTTGCGTATGCCGTTGTGGATACGGAAATTAACTTCGCATACTCACTATAGGCGACGTCAAAATCATCATATAACCCCAGTTTTCCATCGTGAAGGATTCCGAAGCGGTTACAATGATCCCTCACATAAGTCGCATCATGCGAAATCATGACCATCGCGCGGTCAGCGCGCTTGGTAAACAATTCATAATTGCACTTTTCGTGGAACCTCGCGTCACCCACCGCACTAACTTCGTCAATCAGAAAACAATCGAACTCAATTATCATCGATATCGCGAACGCCAACCTTGCGCGCATACCTGATGAATAGCTTCGGACAGGCTCAAGCAAATAAGGCCCCAACTCGGCAAAATCTTCTACAAATGCGAGATTTTGCTCAAAATCCTGCCTATAAATACGGCTGATGAACCGCACATTATCCTTACCAGTAAGGTCAGCTTGAAACGCGCCTCCGAAAGCAAGTGGCCAGGACACAGACATAGAGCGTTCTACTAATCCTGAGGTGGGCTGCTCTGCGCCACTGACTAGGCGAACAAGGGTAGACTTTCCTGCGCCGTTACGACCTAGAATTCCAAGCTTTTCGCCCTTGCGCAGGTCAAAGGACACATCATTCAGCACGTGGCTTTTGCCATGCCTCGTTTGGTAAGTTTTGTGGACGTTTTGAACGTGTATCATTCGGGGACCACGTCTCTGCCGGTGATACGGACCTGTAACAGCGCCGACAAAGTCAATATGAGGTTGAATGGTATAATGTAACTCAGATCATAAATCGCTCTTGCGCGGTCCCCGAACCACCCTTCACGCAAAAGTTCAATCGCATGGACGGTTGGGATGTAGAGCACAATCTGCTGCGCAGCAGGTGGAAGGGCGGCCACCAGGAAGGCGGCGCCTGACAGCGGAAACAATAGATAAGACGCAGGGTGCCATAGCTTTTCAACCAATTCACTGCGATGCGACAACGCACCCAAAAGAATTGCCAGCGCGCCGCCAAACCAAGCCAGCAAAAGCCATCCTGTCGCGACTTGAATAATGTCTTGCGGCGGGGCCAATATGCCAAACGAAATGAATGTCAGGCCAAGCGTAGCAAATGACATCGTTGCGCCCGCAAATTCTAGAATTACACGCGCAAGATAGATATCGAGCACCTTAATGTTACGGTGATACATTAGGGCCAAATTGCCCATTAAAGCGCCGGTGCATCGCCCGGGCATATTTCGCCACAGAAGGACGCTTGAATATCCAGTAAGCGCGAACGCAACGATTGGAAGGTCGCTACCGTGGACCGATTTTGTAGCTATCCAAAGCGCTGTAACCCCTAAAGTGAATATCATTGGCTCGACAAAGAGCCAAAGAAATCCAATATTATGGCGACCGTAACGTGTTAGCGTTTCGCGCATCAATAGAGCGCCCAACACCCGGACCTGAATCTCCAAGCTCCGACGTAGGTTGTGTTCAGGGGACACGCGAGCGTTCATCAGTCCTGGTGCTCCCGGACACCTGCGAGAAGCATCGAAAGCACACCCCAAAACAATAAACTCAGGACCAGAGTTGCAAATATACCCCTAAGGCGGCGGGGTTCCGCAGCATAATCTGGTAAACTGGGTTCCGATATTCTCTCGACATATGCTCTTTTGCGGCGAGCTTCGGCTTGGGCTTCCTCTAACGCGGTCAGTGCCGCCGCAAATTGCTTCTCAGCGAGTTGGTTGTCTAGCCTGAGTTCCTGGAAGCGCACTGCGACCTTTGAAAGCGAAGCTTCGCCGCCAGCCACGCTTGAGGTTTGGTCGGCAATTTCCTTTTCTAAAGATTGGATACGCGACCTGACAAAGGGGATTTGAGACGCCTGTGGGGTGAATGCCCTCAACTGCTGCAGCTGCGTCTTCGTTGAGATAAGTTCGTCTTGCAATTTGGCGATCATTTGCATGCGAACGTCACCCTCCCGCTGGGGGTCTAGAATTCCTTGCTGACCTTGAAAGCGAGATAGCGCGACCGCGGCAGAGCGCGCCCGTTCCCGCGCTGTATCTAATTCACCGCGCGCAATCGTTATAGCGTCACCACGGGCGCGCTCTGCCAACCGATTTACCAGGGCTTCTGACTGGCGCAACAATCGCTGGTTTATGATCTGCGCATCCTTGGGCGTAAACGCGCGAACCGTAAGTCGCGTGACTTGGAGAGCGGCGTCATTCTCGATACTAACTTTACCGAGATAATATACGTACAAGTGCTCGCCAGTGTTGCCGCGCAACAATGTCCCGAAACGGTCAAACCATGAGACCTCTGGGTTAGAAAAGGAGGTCCTTATCAAGCCATTTGAATTAATCTCTTTCAGAGCGTCACGCGAACGGACGTACTCCATCACGGCATTGGATTCTTCGCTGCTGCCTGAAAAGCCGCCTGCATTTAGAATAGTTCCGAGGGGAGAGCTCGCTTGACGCGCCGGACTTCGCACAACGAAGCGAGCGTCTGATATGTATACGTCGCTGGCCAAGATACCAAAGTAAATGACCGAAAGGCAGGTGGGCAGTAGAACCGTCAACAGGAAAAGCGGGCCTCTATAAAACCGCTTGCTGCGACGCGTTGTTAGACCGGACGCGGCACTCAAGTCGGCCGAACTTCCAGTGCCCTCGGCTATGTTGGTTGTGTCTTTCATAGCTACGCAACTTTTCTGTGAGCAAATTCTGTCGACGCAGAAGGAGTGGTTCCACCGTCCTCCAACACCGCGCCTAAATTGCCCGATGCGCTCGCAGTATGTTGGCGCGGCAGGCGTGAAAGCCACTCATCCACCAACCCGAAATGCTGCCGCCATGGAGATGGTTTATAGGCAGCCAACCTAAGGCGCTGACGATTGCCTTGCGTTTCGGATTCAAAAAATTTTATTATCGCAGCCTCCCACAAACATTCATCATCGGCGGGAATAAATTCAGGAATGCTGTCGCCGATCTCCCGGAACGAAGGGAGATCACTGACGATTGAAGGCACGCCGAGCGTCATTGCTTCAACTAATGGTAAACCAAATCCTTCGTCCAACGACGGGATCAAGGCTGCACGAGCGGTTCTAACCCAGCGGCTCATTTCTTCATCACCGCAGTCGGTTAGAATTTTCACCTTGGCTGCTAAAATCCTATCGCTTTTCAATTCCAATTCGATGCTTCGAAAAAGTGAAGAACGTTGACCGATGAGCACGAGAAGCGGCACATCGGGGCGACCGCTGGCGATGAAACGCCGCCAAATTCGAAATAGCATCTGATGATTTTTGCGGGCTTCAAATGTACCCACGAAGACGAAATGTTCAGATTGATCCTGCTGCCCCGCGGCCTGTCCAATAACGTCGCTCACGCCGAGATGCGCGGTTAGAATGGGCGGCAGCGGGATGCCTTTGTCACTTGCGAAGCTAACAAGATCATCATTTGTCGCATGTGAATTTGTGATGACACCGCCGGCGTAACGAAGAGCGTTAGTCACTCGGCCTGTGTGCCTGCGCGTTGCTTCCGGAGTACAATAATTTGGGTTCAAAATGGGTATCAAATCATGAACCATTTGAACGGACGTCAACTTACAGCGCCTGATCCAATCCCAATGACTTGCGAGATCTGCGTCCGTTTGGCTTAAATTAAGATAAAGGTGCTCGGGTCCATAAACTGTTGAGACACTGTTTTTAAGCATCGAGGGCGCCAAGCGGAATAATCTAGATTTAAAACTCCGATCTCGCTCTGCCATTAGTGAAAACATTTCATTTGAATGCGTTTCGTTCAGCACTCTGACGACACCGCGGTGCTGGAACGCGGCATGGGCCCGATGTCGATAATGGTTAAGATAGGCGTCGCACACGCGATCTATACCCGTTGGTTGCCGGCCACTCCATCCGCAAGCAATTAGCCGGGTGACGTCCAACAAGATTGGGCGGTTGCGGATCATGTCAACACACACGCAGACGCTAAATGGTCAGGAATACTGCTTTCTGCTATCGCAAGCGCAGAGGGATCATCCACGTCAATCCAAAAAGCCTGCCCGATATCAATCGTTGCAGCACGCCCTTGGTCAGCCAGCCATTGAACGCCCTCCGATAAGCTGCCGATGCCTCCGGCAGCTATTGCCGCTGCAATTCCCTCAGCCAACTCCCAACTGGCGAGAAACGCGCCACAGTCCACTGCATCAGGTTGATCCAACCGCTTACTGATATTGAGTATTCGACCTAAGTCGTTGGTGCGGACATAGGTTGCATCGAGATCGTCAACCAGAGGGTTATCCAACCGCCTGTCGACAGCCAGCGTAACGCCCCTGTCAACGGATCCGGCTTCTGCCAGCGAGGACAGAATTTCTGCATCCAATATATGATCAGCCATCACTAGCAAATAATCGCCAGTGGTAAGCGCGGCGCCAGCCAGCACGGAGTATCCGTTGTTTAATGTATAATCTTGGACACGCGTTGCAACAACCGGCAGTCCCACTGCTGACGAAATCTGCGGAAGGGCAGCCTCGACGAGTTCGGTGCGGTATCCGGTTACTACAATTATTCGATCGACACCTGCCCTAGACAGCTGGCGCGCCGCAATCTCAAGCAAAGTACGACCCCGAACTGAGGTTAATGGCTTTGACGGCGAGACGGTCTTAATTCTACTGCCGATGCCAGCCGCTATAATCACGCCATCCATGATAAACCCCACATCATGTCGTCGCTTCAGTCAAGTTGCCGGAATTAGCGTCCGAAACTTTGAGCCCTCTTGGCTGAGAGGCCAAGTCGTTCAGCACTTCACGCACCAATTTCTCTTCCATTTGCTGGGGAGGGTGCTTGCAATAATAAGCAGAAGGCAAAAGAAGGGGGCCACCCTCCCCCCTATCTAGCGCTGACTTGGCAAAGCGAATTGCGTCGACGACGCACGCCGCTGAATTCGGACTGTCCTCGACAGAAAGTCGGATTTCCATGTTCACGGGCACCCCTCCCCAATGCTCCCCCTCAATTCGGAGAAAACAGACTTTGTTGTCCCTTTGCCAAGGAACATACTCTGCAGGGCCTATCACAATATTCTCGTCAGCTAGGCGGCTAGCTAAAGCAGTCTGAACGGCTTCAGTTTTAGACAATTTTTTCTGGCTCAATCTCGAACCATCAAGCATGTTCATGAAGTCAGTATTACCGCCTGTATTCAGTTGGTAAGTCCGCTTTAAATTAATGCCGCGGGACGAACACAAATCAGCGAGGACGCGGTGAACAATTGTTGCGCCAATTTGAGCCTTGATGTCGTCCCCCACCACCGGCAGGCTGCGTGCACGAAAACGCTCGGACCAAGCAAGATCGCTAGCTATAAAAACTGGAATGCAGTTTACGACAGCCACCCCGGCCTCGAGGGCGCACTCCATATAAAATTCCGTGGCCTCCTGAGAACCGACAGGCAAAAAATTGACCATCACGTCGGCGCCTGATTGTTTTAGCGCGAGCACGACGTCGCTCATTGAGGGCTCTGGCGAGCCCGATATCTGAAAACCACGACCACCCGCAGCCTCCATGTGGGGCGCTACACCATCCAATACTCGCCCCATTTTTACGGCAACTCCGGAAGGAGGAACATCGGCGTGAAAAACAAGTGCATTATTGGGCGCAACAAAAATGGCTTCGCTTAAATCGCGCGCAACTTTCCGTTCATCAACATCATAAGCCAGCACCACCTCGATGTCTTCAATTCGATATCCACCGATCAGCTTAAAAATATGCCCATAAGTGGCTGCGGGGGAATTGCGGTAATGTTCTATACCCTGAATTAAAGAACTAGAACAGTTACCTATTCCAATGATAGCAATTTTTACAATCGAATTCAAAATGAATACCAATTTTAAATTTACTTTATTAAGTAATTATTTCATATTAAATTGAAACAATTAAATGTATTTCAATGTTAATAATTCAATAAACGAAAGTGAAAAATTATTCGCTCTATTTTTCCGGCAAATTATGCCGGCATAATTTGCCGGCAAATATAATTGCAAGAAAATATATTCGATGCTTCGATTAATTTTGAAGATTATATAGGCATACACGGATGTACAGATTGGACGCACTGCTTGAAAATTTCGTAATTTTGCATAAATCTGGCGCAGAGGTAAAGGGGCTGGAATTGTTGTCATCAAAGGGCAAAATTCTAGCGACAATGCTGCGGCATGACAGCCTCCACGTGAAGGATATCCCATCCCTGTCTGGAGTTTCTTTTCGGACTTGCTTCGAGCACCTCGGCTTTTTTGAACAGATAGGAATAATTGAGAAATGCAATGATCCATTAGATAAGCGGAGATATCTTGTTAAAGTTAACGTAGAAAAACTATCAAATACTATACATAATGATTAAAAATTAGTTTATCTTTTTTAATTAAAATATAAATTTTTATTTGAAATTATTCGTAAATGTTTTAAAACATGATGGCATAGAATAGCTCATAAAAAGCCGATGGTAATGCCGCTCTAGGGATGCAAGGTCGTTTCACTGGGTTTTAATTACAAATAAACTTGCTTCTCACAAGGTATCAGCCGCACAGCTATGCTACATTTTTCTAATGTTGTATGGCGCGACTCGCGTCTATGATCGCTCGAAGATGCTCACTATGGAAGCCTGAGTATGGTTGGGTTCCCCATTACGGTTCACCTTAGATAGGCATGTGAGGCCAGCAAATTCAAGTCAATATGAGTTTGTAGAGGTCGACGTAATAATCCTTTCGGTCGGCAGCGCCGCCAATGAAGCCCCGCGAGTTAAATTGTTGCCAAATCGTTTATTTATGCGATTTGTGGGTGAAGTGAACGAATTTGTTTCGGCGAATTTGAGGCGCAAAGTGGACATCTGTCTCAATGCCCGCACAAAGCTGCGCCCAGCGATGAGGCTTAGCTTAGCCTACTTAGCCGCAATGACGGCCCTAAGTACTCAAATAATATAAATTTCTGCCTATCGAGCGCACAATCCGTTCGACTTCTGCACGCAGTCGAGCATTGCTGCTCATGTTCAAGCGCCCCGACATAAGGCGGCGATAGACCCGGCTAGGCATTTAGCTGGGCTTTGGGTGGTGGTGCAGCATGATGCTGCATCGATTAAGGAGAACCACCCATGACAAAGACCAAAAAGCTCCAGGTTAGCGAAACAATCATAGTTCCCTCAAAGCCTCAACAGATCTTTGATCTGCTGACCCGTGATTGCGGTGCCACGCTCGCAGAACTCGCGACACTTGCAAACTGGCTGCCGCATTCGACGCGGGCATATGTGACCGGCCTGAGGAAGAAGGGGCACGTCATCGATAGCGACAAGGTGGATGGCGTTCGCCGCTACCGCCTATCATCGTCGCCCGAGGCGTAGGATGGCGGTTATGACAAGTAGTCTAAGCTTGGAAGTGGCCCGCCTTGCTACCATGAAACCTGCCGAGCTGCGTTCTCGCTGGCATGAGGTCTATCGCAACGTTGCCCCCAATATTTCTCCTGACCTTCTCCGGCGAGGCATTACCTATCGGCTGCAGGAAAAGGCGCTGGGCAAATTGCCTTGCCACATCGAGCGGGAGCTCGACAGGTTGAATGGGAAGATTGGAACTAGAGCGCGGACACCTTCACGAGGCGGCCCCATATTGCCTGGAACGCGGTTCGTTCGAGAATGGAATGGCAAGACTATTGCAGTAACCGCAACGGATAGCGGATTTGAGTGGGATAACGATACCTATCGTTCGCTCTCAGAAATCGCCCGCAAAGTTACAGGCGCACACTGGTCAGGCCCCAGATTCTTTGGTCTGACGGCAAAGGCCACTTGATATGGACCGGACCAAGAAGCTCGTGCGCTGTGCCATCTATACTCGCAAATCGACCGAAGACGGACTGGAGCAAGAGTATAACAGCCTTGATGCGCAATATGATGCCTGCACAGCTTACGCATTAAGCCAAAGGCACGAAGGCTGGACGGTCGTCAAAGACCGCTATGATGATGGCGGGTTCTCAGGCGGCAATCTGGAACGTCCTGGCCTCAAGCGGTTGTTGGCAGATATCGAAGCAGGCAAGGTCGATATCATACTGCTCTACAAAATTGACCGACTCACTCGATCACTGTCAGACTTTGCCAAGATTGTAGAAATTCTCGACCGCAAGGGTGCAAGCTTTGTGTCGATTACCCAGTCGTTCAACACCACGACCAGCATGGGCAGGCTGACCCTCAACATGCTTCTGTCTTTTGCTCAATTTGAGCGCGAGGTCACAGGCGAACGCATCCGTGATAAGATTTATGCTTCAAAGCGCAAAGGGATTTGGATGGGTGGACCAGTTCCATTGGGATATGACGTCATCGACCGGAAGTTGGTGGTCAATGAGGTCGAGGCCGAGCGTGTCCGACATATCATGCAACTTTACCTCAAAGTAGGCTCAGTTCCTGAACTGGTCGACACGTTGGCGAAGAGCGGCAGCCTCACCAAGGTCCAACAGCGCAAAGATGGCGGGACGAGAGGCGGGGTCCACTTCAAACGTGGCAATCTTTACCACCTCCTATCCAATCGCATCTATCGCGGCATAACCGTGCACAAGGGCGAAGCCTTCCAAGGCGAGCATGAAGCCATCGTTGCTGAAGAGCTGTGGGACCAAGTTCAAGCCAAGTTGGCAAAGCAAGGGCAGGGCGGCAGCTCACGTAAGGTATCTCCCCGAACAGGGGTGCTGGCAGGCCTTATATACGATGGCGAGGGCAGGGCGATGGTTCTGACTCATACGCAAAAGGGTAATCGAAGGTTCCATTACTACGCTAATCGCTACGAAAATATCGGAGACTCCATAGCCGCGCGCGTCAGCGCACGGGATATTGAAGACATAGTCCTTGGCCAGCTCTCGCAAACATTAGCGTCCGGCAGCCAGATACAGAGTATGATGCTGGACGGCACATACAAAGCCGACCAACTGCACAATGTCATTTTGCGTTGTAGCCAGCTGGCAGATGAACTCACAGCCGCGAAATATATCCGGAAACAAGCCATCGTTCGGAATGTAGTCGACCGGGTCGACCTGCATGAAGGCCGAGTGGTGATCAAAATCGATAACAGGAGTTTACTCAATGCCATTAGTGCGGAGGGGTCGATCCAACCGTCAAGTAGCGATCTAATTATTGAACGCGAGGCCATAAGGTTGCGTCGCGGTAAGGCGCTCAGGCTGGTCATACCCGCCACCTCGGCAGGTGAAGGCGTGTCTTTACGCGATGACAAGCTCGTCATGCTTCTCGCCGAATCGAGAGCAGTCATGGCTCAAATTGCCACGAACCCTGATAAATCAGTTCCGACCCTTGCAGCCGAACAAGGTCGTTGCCGTGTTCGAATGATGAAGGTTGCAAAGCTTGTCTGCCTTGACCCCTATATTGTCACTGCAATTGTGGAAGGGCGGCAGCCATTGAATCTCAGACCAGGCAAACTTCTTGCCGCTGATTTACCGCTGGCATGGGCGGATCAGAGGCGCATCCTCGGGTTCAGCTAATACCTACAGCAATCTAAAAGAAGTCTGTTTTTTGGGCTCGTGAGACGGGCCCTATTTTTTGGTTAATCGGTCTCACAACAGAGATAAGTTCGGCTTCTGCACGAATTTAATGGCCGCTAAGGCCCGCAGAACTCCGCCGTTCATAGAGTTTGACGACAGAAGTCTCTGGAAAGTTGTGATTTTGCGGACTGCGTGGCGCGCCCTACAGGAGTCGAACCTGTGGCCTCAAGATTAGAAGTCTCGCGCTCTATCCAGCTGAGCTAAGGGCGCGCGCTGAGAGGCGCAATAACGGCTTTGCCTGCGAACGCAAAGCTGCTTATGTCATTTTATGCAAGAAGCTCCCATTGTAACCGAAAGCGCAAGTGCCGTCGCCGGCCGCCAGTTCCGCTATTATGATTTCGTCATGGCCGCATTCGTGGCCATTTTGCTGCTGTCCAATATCATTGGCGCGGCAAAGCCGGCTGCGGTGACCATAAGCGGGGAGCAATGGATATTCGGGGCGGGGATATTGTTTTTCCCGCTTGGCTACGTTATCGGCGACGTCCTGACCGAGGTGTACGGCTATGCCCGCGCACGGCGCGTCATATGGGCTGGCTTTGCTGCCCTGTTGTTTATGGCGTTCATGAGTTGGGTTGTCGTTGCCTTGCCACCAGCCCCGGGCTGGGAGGGCCAAGCCGCCTATGAAAGCGTATTCGGGCAAGTATGGCGGATCGTGATTGCGTCCATCACCGCTTTTTGGGCGGGCGAGTTTGTGAACAGCTATGTCATGGCGCGCATGAAAATATGGACAGGCGGCAAGCATTTGTGGTCGCGCACCATTGGGTCGACCGTCGTGGGGCAGGGTGTCGATAGCATCATATTTTACCCGCTCGCCTTTTGGGGTGTATGGAGCCAAGAGCAGGTGATCAGCGTTATGATCACCAACTGGCTGCTGAAAGTGGGCTGGGAAGTTGTGTTGACCCCCCTAACATATGTCGTGGTAGGCTGGTTAAAGCGCAAAGAGGGCGTCGATATTTTCGACGAGGGCACGAATTTTTCGCCCTTCAAAACCAAAGTTTAGGACGCCATGCAGGATTATTTGCAGCAGCTATCTGAATATTGGATCGGCTATAAAATCCGTTTGCTTGACGCGGTTGGACTGACCAACGATGCGATGCACATTCACGGTTCATTGTTGATATTATTTGGTTCAGCAATAATCCTGCGCCGCAGGCCCGACAGTGTTTGGTGCTGGTTGGTCGTGCTCGTCGCCGAATTGTTCAACGAATATGCTGATTTACACGGTCAGGGGCCGGACGAGGCAACAATCGACGCTGCCATGCATGACCTTTACAACACCATGTTTTGGCCGACGATAATCCTGCTGTTGGGTCGGTTTATGTTTCCGCGCGCCAAAAAATCTGACGCAAAAACCGACAGATCAGGCGATTTCGCGGATCAGCCCTTCAAACAATCTGCGGCCGTCTGATCCACCCTGCACGGCCTCAATCATCCGTTCAGGGTGCGGCATCATGCCGAGAACATTGCCTGCGTCATTGAGAACACCCGCAATGTTGCGTGCTGAACCATTCACGGGTTCGGCATAGCGAAACGCAACGCGGCCTTCGCCTTCCAAGCGATCAAGCGTCGCATCGTCGGCAAAAAAATTGCCGTCATGATGGGCCACCGGGATGTGGATTTTTTCACCGGCTGAATAACCGCTGGTGAACATGGATTGGCTGTTTTCGACCGTCAGACCGACCGTGCGGCAGACGAAGCGGATTCCCGCATTGCGCATCAATGCGCCGGGCAACAGGCCTGCTTCGGTTAAGATCTGGAAGCCATTGCAGACGCCGAGCACCGGGACGCCGCGACCAGCAGCAGCAATGACTGCCTGCATCACGGGTGATCGCGCCGCCATCGCGCCTGAACGCAGATAATCCCCATAAGAAAAACCACCGGGGATTGCGATGAGGTCTAGTCCCGTCGGCAGCTCGCTCTCGCGGTGCCATATGAGGCTTGTATCCGCGCCGGTGATGTCACGAATGGCAACCGCCATGTCACGGTCGCAATTCGATCCGGGAAATTGAATGACGGCAGCGCGCATCATGCTTGCTCGATTTCGAAATTCTCAAT
>JAIXRT010000183.1 GCA_027485075.1 Cytophagaceae bacterium | reverse complement strand
TCTTGTATTCATTTATGGTGCTTATTGCCTTTTCTACACATGGTGGCAAGGTATTGGCGTTTGGGGATTGAATAAAACTGTAGGTTGGGCTTGGGATATCACGAACTTCGTTTGGTGGGTTGGTATCGGTCACGCAGGAACCTTGATCTCAGCTGTATTATTATTGTTCCGTCAAAAATGGAGAACTTCCATTAACCGTTCAGCGGAAGCAATGACGATCTTTGCCGTACTTTGTGCAGCATCTTTCATCTTAGCCCACATGGGACGTCCTTGGTTGGCTCACTGGGCTTTACCACTTCCAAATGCATTTGGATCTTTATGGGTTAACTTTAACTCACCATTGGTTTGGGACGTATTTGCAATTTCGACTTATTTATCTGTATCCTTATTGTTCTGGTATATGGGTCTAGTGCCAGATTTGGCAACTATTCGTGATCGCGCGACCACAAAAGGTCGTAAGTTTTGGTATGGCTTTTTCAGCTTAGGCTGGACAGGTTCTTCAAAGACTTGGGCACGTTATGAGTACATGTCCTTAATCTTAGCAGGTATTTCTACGCCACTTGTATTATCCGTACACACGATTGTATCCATGGACTTTGCTACGTCTGTTATCCCAGGATGGCATACGACAATCTTCCCTCCTTACTTCGTGGCGGGTGCGATCTTCTCTGGTTTTGCGATGGTGCAAACATTGTTGTTGATCACACGTGTAGTTTTCAAATTAGAAGATTACATCACAATTGAGCACATTGAAATGATGAACATCGTAATCACGGTTACGGGTTCGGTAGTAGGTATCGCCTATTTAACTGAGTTCTTTATTGCTTGGTATTCAGGCGTAGAGTATGAAAGTTATGCATTTATCAACCGGGCGACGGGTCCATACTGGTGGGCATATTGGATGATGATGACGTGTAACGTGATCTCTCCACAGTTGTTCTGGTCGAAAGCAATCCGTACGAATTTGATGGTTTCATTCTTCTTATCTATCGTTGTAAACGTGGGAATGTGGTTTGAGCGTTTCGTAATTATTGTTACGTCACTACACCGTGATTACATCCCATCTTCATGGGCTATGTTCTCGCCAACGATGTATGATATTGGTGACTATATATTCTCATTTGGTTTATTCTTTACCTTATTCTTCTTGTTCGCGAAATATTTACCGGTAGTAAATATGGCTGAAGTGAAGTCGGTGATGAAAGGCGTTTCTACAGAGTTTACGATTAAGCGTATTAAACCAACCAAAAAAACAGAGGAGTAATTCTATTTAGCAAATTCGAAATTAAAACAATATGAGTTCGACAACTAATTACATTTTGGGAGTTTACGACGATGAGGATGAGGTTTTACATGCTGTAACAGCGGTAAAAGCAAAAGGAATCAAAGTTGAAGATGTGTATTCTCCATTCCCAATTCACGGTTTAGATGTGGCGGTAGGTCATGCACGTACGCGTTTACCGATTGCGGCCTTTATGTTTGGTACATTAGGTTTGATCTGTGCTTTGTCATTAATCAGTTACACGATGGTATTTGATTGGCCGATTAACATCGGAGGTAAAGACTTTTTTGCCTTGCCTAACTGGATTCCAGTAACATTTGAAGGAACTGTTTTATTTACTGCATTTGGCCTGGTAACAACTTTTTGTATTTCAAATGATTTATGGCCTGGTAACAAAGCGGTTCCATTGGACATTCGTACCACAGATGATAAGTTTGTGATGGCGATCAATGTCGACAAAAACAAAGTAAGTGCAGCAGATATCAAGAAGGCATTGAAGGATTCTGGTGCGGTAGAAGTAAATGTTAAATAAATAATAAGAACAATTGTTCACGAAGAAGCATAACAACATGTTTAATCCAAGAATTAAATTCGTTTTAGTAGCCGGTATAGTAGCAGGATTAATGTCCTGTGGTTCTGACCATAATGATACAGGAACTGAGTTCGCTCCTAACATGTATCACTCTGTCGGATATGAGCCAATGAGCCAAACTGAAGGCGACACCAATACCATCAACCCATTAGGCATGAATATGCGTTTACCGGTTAAAGGTACCGTTTCACGCAAATCTTACACAGGATCTGATAGCTTGAAGCAAGCATTTTTAACTCAAGAGTTAATTGCAAAAACGATTCCAACGGATAGTATCTCCTATTCAGAAAAGTCGTTATTTAATCCAATTGCAGCTACACCTGAAAACATTGAGGCGGGAAAATTACAATATGAGCGTTTTTGCCAGCACTGTCATGGAGAGACTGGTAAGGGTGACGGTTTAGTTGCCAAAGCTTACAAAGGTGTTCCTGTGTATTCAAGTGATGCGTTAAAGACGATGAATGATGGGCACATCTACCACGTGATCACGCACGGAAAAGGTAGAATGTGGGCACATGGATCACAAATATCATCTGAAAACAGATGGAAAATCGTGTTGTATGTACACGAATTACAAAAACAATAATTCAATCAATTAAAATTAAATAGAGATCAAGATGGCGGGACATTCACATTTTTCCCCAGCAAACGTTGAAGAGCATTTTGAATTCAGTTCTGAAGGCAAAAAAAGAATAATTTATGCTTTCATCGCTGGATTAGCAGCTTTACTACTAGGCATTTACCTTTTATCAAAAGGTGAATCAGGTGGGCATGAAGTAGCCAATGCAGGACACGAAGCAGTAAAAGCAGGACATGAAGCAGCTGCAGAGCATGTTTCAGGTGGAGCAGTTTCTCACCAAGCATCTGCGGAAGAGCATTACGATTGGACAAATCGTATTTGGGCTAACGTATGGTTGAATGCGGTTTTCTTTACCGGTATTGCCGTTGTGGGTATGTTCTTTGTTTCTTTACAATACTTGACAAAATCAGGTTGGTCTTCCGTTATGAAGCGTGTGCCAGAAGCATTTCCTAAATTCTTATATATCACCTTGCCGATTTTGATCGCGGTATTTATCTTCAAAGGCGATGTAATTTTCCACTGGATGCACCACGGTGTTACGGAGGTCGGCAGTGAAAACTATGATAAAATCATTGCAGGTAAGTCTGGCTATTTGAATAAGAGCTTCTTCTTGATTCGTTTAGTCGTTTTTGGAGGATTATGGATTCTTCTTTGGAAGATGTTACGTAAAAAATCGTTAGAAGAGGATTTGAATGGCGGAACAGAATATTTCAATCAATTAGTTAAAATTGGTACCGCATTCATCGTGATTTTCGGTGCATCTAGTTCCATCTTTGCATGGGATTGGGTGATGTCGATCGATACGCACTGGTTCTCTACTATGTTTGGATGGTACATGTTCGCTTCATGGCATGTAACGACCTATGCGGTGATTGTATTGACGATCTTATACTTAAAAGACAAAGGATTAATGTCGTATGTAAACGAGAATCATTTACATGATTTAGGTAAGTTTATGTTCGCGTTTTCGATCTTCTGGACGTATGTATGGTTTGAGCAATTTTTATTGATTTACTATGCAAACTTACCTGAAGAAACAATCTATTTCATTGAGCGTTGGGAAGGACACAATAAAATTTACAAAACTTCAGAAATTTTAATGGTTTTGCTAAACTTCTTCTTCCCTTTCTTAGTTCTAATGACACGTGATGCAAAGCGTACACGCTTGTTCTTAAAAATAGCCGCATTCATGATTATTGTAGGTCATTACATTGACTTCTACCAAATGATCATGCCGGGTGTAGTAGGAAAACATGGTGGGTACGGCTTAGTAGAATTTGGAATGGTGACGGTGTTTGCTTCTGCATTTATTTACATTATTTCAGATGAGCTGACAAAAGCTTCTTTAGTAGCTAAGAATCACCCATTCTTACCAGAAGCATTACATCACGATATTTAATTTTTGGCATACGACTTAACTTAATTTTATATGAATTACCTAATTGGTCTTTTATCTATCGTTTTCTTCATCCTTGCAATCTCAGTGATTGTAAAAAGTATGAAGATTAACAAAAACCTATCTGAAGCAGAAGATCCTAATTCTGCAGCAGATTCGTCTAACAATATCAATGCATATGGTATGCTTGCATTTTGGTTCTTTGGAACCGTAGCAGGTGTATGGTCATTTAATGCAAGTGCGCCAGACTTCTTACCTGAAGCAGCTTCAGCGCATGGAGTAACAACAGATAAAATGTTCTGGATCTCTATGTCAGTAGTTACACTAGCGTTTTTTATCACTAATACGTTATTGTTATTCTTTGCATACAGATATCGGTACAGCAAGAACAGAAAAGCAACTTTCTATCCCGTAAACCACAAATTAGAGTTGATTTGGACGGTTATACCAGCAGTTGTTATGGCAATTCTTGTCTTCTCGGGTTGGAGAACTTGGAGAGACATCACATCGCAAGCACCCAGTGATGCGGTGGTTATTGAAATTACAGGACATCAGTTCGGCTGGTATGTTCGTTATGCTGGAAATGACGATAATCAATTAGGTAATTACAATTACAAATTGATTGATGAAACGAATAACATCGGAATTGATTTTACGGACAAAAATTCATTTGATGACTTTACTGCGACAGAACTTCACTTACCTAAAGGAAAGCCAGTTTTATTAAAGATTCACGCGCAAGATGTATTGCATTCCGTTTACTTACCATTCCACCGGGTTAAAATGGACGCGGTTCCAGGGATGCCTACTAAATTTTGGTTCACTCCGACCATTTCTACTGATGAAATGCGTGCCAAATTGGGTAAAAAAGATTTCAACTTTAAGTTGAACTGTACCGAGGTATGTGGACGTGGTCACTTTGGTATGGCTATCACCGTATTTGTGGATGAACCAGCTGATTACAAAAAATGGTGTGCGGAGCAAAAGCCATTTTTGGCAACAAATCCAGCATATTTAGCAAAGGTACCTGAGAATTTAAAAGCGAAAGCGGCTAAATATATTCCTGCTGAACCTATTTCAGTAGATTCAACAGCTACAGAAGCTGTAAGTGTAAACTAATTAATCGAACAGAAGAAAGAAAAAATAATTCCTATGTCAACTGCAATTTCACACGCTGAAGAAGTTCACACACACGCACATGATCACGAGCACGAGCATCATGAGCCAAATTTCATCCAGAAGTACATCTTCTCGGAAGACCACAAAACAATTGCGAAGCAGTACCTAATTATGGGTATTCTTTGGGCGTTCGTTGGAGGTTCCCTCTCGATCATGTTCCGTTTGCAATTGGGTTTTCCAGATATGCAATTGGAGTGGTTGCGTCCTATTTTAGGTTCATGGATCGACGAATCGGGTAAAATTGACAAAGAATTTTATTTAGCCTTGGTGACAATGCATGGTACCATCATGGTATTCTTTGTATTGACCGCAGGTCTATCTGGAACATTCTCTAACTTTTTGATTCCATTGCAAATTGGTGCACGTGATATGGCCTCAGGATTCATTAACATGTTATCCTTCTGGTTCTTCTTCTTGTCATCTGCAATCATGTTTTCGTCCTTGTTTATCGAAACAGGTCCAGCTTCAGGTGGATGGGTTATTTATCCTCCATTAAGTGCTTTGCCTCAAGCAATGCCAGGATCAGGTTTAGGTATGACATTATGGTTGACATCGATGGCATTTTTCATTGTATCCTCATTGATGGGTGGAATTAACTACATCTGTACCATCATCAACTTGCGTACACGTGGTATGACATTTACGAAAATGCCATTAACAATCTGGTCTTTCTTCTTTACGGCAATTTTAGGATTGTTATCATTCCCAGTGTTGTTATCAGCAGCATTGTTGTTGATTTTCGACCGTAGCTTTGGTACTTCGTTCTACTTATCTGAAATCTATATTCAGGGGCAAGCATTACCAAATGTAGGTGGATCGGCCATTTTATATCAGCACTTGTTTTGGTTCTTAGGACACCCAGAGGTATATATTGTATTACTTCCTGCCTTGGGTATGACGTCAGAAATTATTGCAACGAATGCACGTAAGCCTATCTTCGGATACCGTGCGATGATTGGATCATTAATGGGTATTACGGTGCTTGCATTTATCGTTTGGGCTCACCACATGTTCGTAACAGGTATGAATCCATTCTTAGGATCTGTATTTATGTTCTTAACATTGATTATCGCAGTTCCTTCCGCAGTAAAAGCATTTAACTACATTACGACGCTTTGGAAAGGTAACTTGATCTTCACTCCAGCGATGTTATTCTCAATCGGTCTAGTATCATTGTTTATTTCAGGTGGTGTAACAGGTATTATCTTAGGAAACTCTGCGTTGGACATCAACTTACATGATACGTATTTCGTAGTAGCTCACTTCCACTTAGTAATGGGTTCTGCCTCATTCTTTGGATTGATGGCGGGTGTATATCACTGGTTCCCTAAAATGTTTGGTCGTATGATGAACAGTACATTGGGATATATTCACTTCTGGGCAACGTTCGTAGGTGTATACGCTGTATTCTTCCCAATGCACTACACAGGTATTGCAGGTTTCCCTCGTCGCTATTATTCATTTACGGCGTTAGGAAATGATGGACAAAACGCATTTACAGACTTGAACCAGTTCATTACTGTTGCTGCAATCTTAACGTTCTCATCACAAGCTATATTCTTCTTTAACTTCGTCTATTCGATTTTTAAAGGTAAGAAAGCGACCGAAAATCCTTGGAATTCAAATACACTTGAGTGGACAACTCCAGTAAATCCAGGACACGGTAACTGGCCAGGCGAAATTCCAGCGGTGTACCGTTGGCCTTACGATTACTCAAAGCCAGGTGCTGAATCGGATTTCATCCCGCAGCATATTCCTTTCTCTGCAACTCCAGAATCAAATCTACCTGAAGAGAATGAGGAAATTGCCAAAGAAAAAGCAATCGAAAGTTTATTAGCTGCTCAGAACGAGAGTTATAACCGATAGATAAACCAAATAAAGAGGATGCATCGAAATGAGTTTCATTTGGATGCATCCTTTTTTTAGCTCCACACATGACATTTCAGCGATTCGGCTATATCACACTTTTCTGCCTATACCTCTTGGTATTAGCAGGTGGAATAGTACGAAGTACAGGATCGGGAATGGGATGTCCGGATTGGCCACGTTGTTTTGGCCAATGGGTTCCTCCTACACAAGCTTCCGAACTACCTCTGAATTACCAGGAAATTTACCAGGAAAAGTTGCATGGTGAAATTGAATTCAATGCAACAAAAACGTGGATTGAATACCTAAACAGACTACTTGGTGCATTAACTGGTTTATTCATGGCGATCACAACACTATTGGCATGGAAAGAAGGTAGACGCACATTTCTCTATACTTTAGCGGCTTTCGTATTAGTCATGGCTAATGCCATCTTAGGGAAATATGTGGTTGATTCTTTCCTGTTACCTGGTGTTGTAACGGCACACATGTTACTAACCACAGGGGTTCTATTTTTCCTTCTTAAAGCCTTAAACAATTCGGCTAAAATCTATGTTTTACCTGGGAAGGTTCGTGTGTGGATACTAATCAATGCCCTAATCATTTTTGCTCAAATACTTCTAGGTACTCAGGTAAGAGAGAACATGGATCATGTGATTGTTAACCTTGGTTATGGCGCTAAAAATTTATGGATAGATCAGTTAGATACGATCTATATTATTCACCGTACATTTTCCTGGCTGATTTTGATTAGTCATGTGTATCTATGGAAACTAATACCTGTGGGAGAATCTGATTTTATGTGTTACAAAAAAGGATTTGTTGGCTTAATCAGTCTTTCACTCCTATCGGGTGTCATTATGGCCTATATAGCGCTTCCATTGGGCAGTCAGCCAATTCATTTGGCTAGCTCACTCTTATTATTGGGATTACATATGCACGCGTGGCAACGAACAGAAAGAGCATGATGCAGGTAAAACCATATATTGACCTATTGAAATCAAGGCTGTCGATTACCGTTGCTTTTTCGGGAACGTTTGGCTATGTTTTATCCCCAGGGAAACATGAATGGTGGGGTATTTTATTGATTACATTGGGTGGGTTTTTGTTAACGGGTGCTGCCAATATTGTCAATCAACTAAAGGAAATAGAATTTGACAAATTAATGAAGCGGACGGCCAAACGTCCTTTACCTACACAGACGCTCTCGCCCAAGCAAGCCAATATTTATGGCCTAATTGTAGCCATTGCCTCGTTGTTGGTTCTTTTGAGCTTTAATTGGAAGGCGGCGGCCTTAGGTCTGCTATCCTATTTTTTATACGGTTATGTGTATACGCCCTTAAAGCGTGTTGGCCCTATTTCAGTTTTTGTAGGTGCTTTCCCAGGTGCATTTCCTCCGATGATTGGATGGGTTGCAGCAACAGGTCATTTCGGTTGGGAACCTGGAATCTTATTTGCTATCCAGTTTTTTTGGCAATTTCCACATTTCTGGGCGATTGCTTGGGTGGCGGATTCTGATTATAAGAAAGCTGGATTTAAGATGTTGCCTAACGATGGTAAAAAAGATTTAAAAACAGCATTTACGATCATGATCTATACGTTGTTCTTAATCCCATTAGGGTTTTTACCCTACCTCATGCAGATGACGGGGATTACGTCGACGATTATTGCGGTGACAGCTGGAATCTTATTTTTAAGTCAAACGTTTTACTTGATGATGAACCCCACTGACAAGGCTGCCCGGTGGATGATGTTCGGATCATTTATTTATTTGTTAGTAGTCCAAATTGCCTTTTTATTTGATAAAGCATAAATCATGAAAACAGAACAAGAATTACTTGAAGCGCAAACGCCTCGGTCCGTGAATCCTAAAATATTCACGATGTGGTTATTTATTGTTTCCATCGTAATGCTCTTTGCAGCTTTTACGTCTGCCTACCTGGTGCGAAAAGCAGAAGGAAACTGGGTTGAGTTTAAATTACCCGATTTATTTTATTACAGCACAGGTGTATTAGTGGCGAGTAGCATTTCTATGCATGCTGCCTTACTTGCTGCAAAAAAAGACCAATTTAATGCCCTTAGATTAAGTATTTCTATTACTTTTGTGCTCGGATTGCTCTTTTTAATAATGCAATATTACGGGTGGGCTCAATTAGTTGAGATGAACGTATATTTTGTGGGAAATCCGTCAGGTTCTTTTGTCTATGTATTTTCAGGTCTGCACGGACTGCATCTAATCTCCGGATTAATTGTGTTGTTAGTTGCTTTAGTTGCGGCATTCCGATTAAAAATTAATGCAAAGGCATTGACCCAAATTAAAATTTGTTCCACGTATTGGCATTTTTTAGATGCTTTGTGGGTTTATTTATTTATATTTTTATTGATTAACAATTAAGCTTATCCCTATGTCAGTAGCACACGCTGCCCCAGCGGTTCCAGAAAATTTAACATGGCAAGGAGGTTCTGAACCTCTAAAAGCAAGTTATGGAAAATTGATGATGTGGTTTTTCCTTTTATCGGATACCTTCACATTCTCTGCCCTTTTGATCACGTACGGTATGATTCGTTTTAGCCAACCAGCATGGGAAGGCGCTCCGCACGATTTCTATTTCTCTACGACTCACTGGCCTATTCCAGAAAAGGTTTTTGAAGCGGTTCCGTTCTTACACGGCATGTCATTGCCTTTGGTATTCGTAGGTATCATGACTTTCATTTTGATTGCATCTTCAGTAACGATGGTATTAGCTGTAGAAGCTGGTCACCGTGGTGATCGCAAAGACGTAGAAAAGTGGATGCTTTGGACTATTGTAGGTGGATTTACGTTCTTAGGTTCTCAAGCTTGGGAGTGGACGCACTTTATCCACGGACCAGAAGATTTATCTTTAGCAGCTAAGCAAATCATTGATGGTGTTAGTACGCCTATTGAAGGAGCGAACTTAGTTCGTAATCCATACGGCCCACCGGCATTTGCTGATTTATTTTTCTTCATTACTGGATTCCACGGTACACACGTATTTTCAGGTGTTATCTTAAATATCCTAATTTTCTTTAATGCAGCTACAGGTGTATATGAGCGTAGAGGTCATTATGAAATGGTAGAGAAAGTTGGCCTTTACTGGCACTTTGTTGACCTAGTTTGGGTATTTGTATTTACATTCTTCTATTTAGTTTAATCTTAACATTGATTTATATGGCTTCGCACGTAGCACACGAAACCTCTGAAAAGGAAATTCCAGCACCTAATACAGGTGCCATCTGGAAAACATTTTGGATCTTATTGATTCTGACTGCAATTGAATTCGTTATCGCATTCACGATGCCTGCTAACACCTTACGTGTAGCCATCTTCTGCGGTATGACGATTGTTAAAGCATTTTATATTGTTGGCGAATTTATGCACTTAAAGCATGAGGTAAAATCTCTTATTTGGGCAGTACTAATTCCAACTCTTTTCGTTGTATGGTTGTTAGTCGCGTTAATTTACGAAGGCGGCAACATGTATTAATAGGTTTTTACCTACATCAAAATGAATAAAAAGACAGGCATTTTATTAATGACATTAATAGTGCCTGTCTTTATCTATTTAGGCCTTAAGTTATTTGGCGAGAACCATTACACACTTCCACGCTATATTCCCGCGATTGATTCGACAACTGGGGAAATTAAAATGGCCAAGCGGCTACATCAGCGCTGGAATGAATCCGAATTAGACACCGTTTTCCAGACAATCCCACCATTCAATTTAACGGATGAGCAGGGCAAAGCATTTAGCTCTGACAAAAAAAAAAAAAAAATATATGTGGCTAATTTCTTCTTTACCCGTTGTGGGACTATTTGTCCAAAAATAACCTCTCAGGTAAGTCGGGCTACGGATACCTTCATCAGAGATCAAGACATTAGCTTTATTTCCATTTCAGTAGATCCTAAATTCGATGCCCCTGACAAACTAGCTGCTTATGCCAAACGGTTCGACGCTGACAGCACACGCTGGTCATTTCTAACAGGAGATAAAAAAATAATTTACCCTTTAATTTTGAAAGGCTTTCATGTTCCTTTAGCCGATGCCTCTGAATATGACGCAGCTATTAAAAATCCAGATGAAACATTTATCCATTCAGAACGTTTAGTATTGGTTGATAAGTCCGGTGTCATTCGTGGTTTTTATGATGGAACAGACAAAAAGGAGGTCGACAGATTAATCGTTGAGATTAAGGTATTGAAAAACATTTATTCAACAGAAAATTAAGCTTCGAATGATCACTCAGAGTCCAAAAAATGATAAGTTAATTAACATCATTTCGATCATTATTCCATTGGCCGTAGCCGCGCTCATTGGCATTCAAATCAAATTGCCTTTAGGAGAGTGGACAAAAGTGTTGCCACATGTGATCGGGTTTTTAAATACAACAACATCCATTTGCTTGATCTTTGGATTCATTGCCATTAAGTCCAAGAATATTCAGGGCCATGAAACAGCCATGAAGTTGGCCTTTGCACAAGGTGGATTATTTTTAGTGCTATATATTTTATATCACATATCGAATCCTTCTACCCCATATGGAGGTACGGGATGGACGAGACCTGTTTATTACTTTTTTCTAATTTCACATATTGTGTTGTCCATCGGGGTCGTTCGTTTAGTTTTATATGCGATTTACCAAGCTTTGACAAATCAGATTGAGGCGCATAAAAAAACAGTAAAATGGGCATTCCCAATTTGGTTATATGTTTCGTTGACAGGTGTTATTGTATACTTAATGATTTCTCCTTTTTATGTATAAGCGAATTGCATTCTTTTTGATTGCTTTTTTACTATTCCAGTGGGATGGTTTTGCGCAATGTGCGATGTGTAGAACAACGGTAGAAAGTACGATCTCGAATGGCCGGTCAAATATCGCGACGGGACTGAATACTGGAATTTTGTATTTACTTGCGGCACCCTATTTGTTAGTTGGCGCTGTAGCGTGGATGTGGTTCCGTCAGAGCAAAAAAGAACAGTTGGCCCGTATTTCAAAATGGCAATTGCGTCAAAAGGTTTCCCAATTATTGAGTAAGCAAGCCTAATCCCAGATTGGATATTGCGTTAATTTGATTGCCTCTCCAAAAAACTGTTTGGTTGACTGCTCAAAAGATTCTGTGTAATCAGAGACATAGAACTGTCGGCTTCCTGTGGGTCCTGCCGACAATAAATCTTTTTCGGTCAGAATCTGTTTGATGGCTTCGGCAACAATCACTGATGTGTCGATGACCGAAATGCGCCCTTGATAATAATCCTCAATCTGTTTTTTGATCAATGGGTAATGCGTGCATCCCAGAATTAATCCATCTATTCCGTCAAGTGTTGGGTTCGCCAAATACTCCTGAATGATTTGCTCAGAAATTCGATTGTTAAAAAAACCTTCTTCAATCATGGGCGCGAGGAGTGGTGTGGCCAAAGATTTGACTTGAATGTTTTTAGCTAGTTCCGTTGCCTTTCGGGCGTAGATTCCAGAATTAACCGTTTGTTTAGTTCCGATAAGCCCTAACTTTTTATTTTCCCAATCCCGGTCAAGGTATTGAATGACTGGGTCGATGACATTAACCACAATGGCTTTCGTGCCCACATAAGCCTTCACTAAATCATATGCTGCGGCAGATGCCGAATTGCACGCAATCAAAATCAATTTACAGTTCTTTTCGAGCAGTAAATTACAAATCTTGACCGAGTAGGCTTGAATGGCCGTGGCTGATTTGTCCCCATATGGCAAGTGGGCAGTGTCCCCAAAATAAATGATGGGTTCCTGCGGCATAAGCTCAGTAATGGCGTGGGCTAATGTTAGTCCACCGATTCCACTATCAAAAATTCCAATGGGTGATGCGTTCGGCATAAGTCTTAAAGAGAATGTAAATAACGGGAATTTGGTATTCTTTTCAAACCCACGCAACCATTTAGACATTTTCGCCATCTTTGCGTTCGAATTGACAAAATCAGTACCGTTGACCGAAATTTTACCATCACAAGCTAAAGAGATCGAATGGGTTCGATTATGCCAAAAGCAGGATCGAAAGGGGCAGTATGCTGTTTATCAGTATTATGCAGGAAAAATGATGGCGGTTTGTCGGCGCTATTTAGGCCAAAGTCCAGACGCAGAAGATGCGTTGCAAGAAGGATTTATGAAAGTGTTTACGAAGATTGATCAGTTTACGGAGGGCAAAAGTTTTGAAGGGTGGATTCGCCGAATTATGGTTAATGAATCGCTCATGAAAATAAGAAAGAATGGATCGATTTATTTAAAAGATATTGATGAGACCTGGGATGTGGGACAGCCGGCAGATGCCTTGATGCATTTGACCACGCAAGAGATTGAGGAATTGATTGCTGATATGCCGGACGGATATCGAACTATATTTAATTTATATGCTATTGAAGGATATAGCCATCCCGAGATAAGTCAAATGTTACAAATTTCTGAGGGTACCTCGAAATCACAATTATCACGCGCACGCGCATTACTTCAAACCAAAATGAAAAACGTAGCGGTATGAAAGACGAACATAAAAACACCTGGGAACAAGTAGATGCACAATGGCGTGCACAACTTGGGAAAAAGGAAGAGCCGGCACCCGAATTTAATTGGAAACAATTAGATAATGTCACCACGCGTCCAGTTATTCCACTTTGGCGTAAAGTCTCACTTAGTCCATGGAGTTGGGCTGCGATGCTCGCGTTATCAATCGGATTAAACTGGCAGTCAGTGGAAACTGAGCCGACAGTATTGCCGGTACTTGCCGCTGAAAAAAATGTGGTAATTGCACCAACGGAACCAATGCTTGTTTCGCAAGTCGAAAAGCAAGGTATTCCCAACGGGCATTTTGCTGTTAAAATTAAGCCTGAAGCGCCGCAACAAAATCCAGTACCTGAAATTGAGGTGGCTAAAGCTGTAGAATTACCTCAAGTAACTAAAAGCGAGGATGAAGAAGCGGTATTTGTCCGTGTGGACATTGATCCCATTGAAGAAAAAAGCCTTACTCCTGTTACAGAAGTAGCTGAAAAACCAGTGAAGCGTAAACGAAATCTAATTAGTCAGCTCATCCGCCAAGTGCTTGTTGGCGAACCAGGCGGCTGGCGTGAAATTACTAATTCAAATGATAAATTAAATGACGGTATTCACCTCGTAGCGAATACCGTAATCCGAACAGAACAATCCGTAAAACAAACATTACAACTACACTAAAAATGAAAAATCTACTACTAATGACATGCCTACTAGTTAGCCAAGCGCTTTGGGCAAAAAACACAAATGACAGCTTATTGCTAAAAATTGACAAGCGCGACCAAAAGGTCATTGGCGCAAATAAAGATTCTAAAAAGACCTTACGGGAAGAGCTTGAGGGGGTATTTGAGAAAAAGGGTTTAGTGCTGACGGATAGTTTGTGGCAACAAATTAGGACAGTCATCAAAACGGATTCAGAGGGCGATAGCAGTTTAACGATGCAAATTGGGAATAGTCGTGTAAAGATTGGAATCCTAAAGTCCGGTGTTAAATATAAGTCTGACATTAATATGAAATCGAAACCCGGAGGTGTCACCATTGAATCCTCTGGTAAAGATGAGGTTCGTGTAGGATGGAATGGTATTCACGTAAAAGATGGGAAGGAAGAGGTCCACGTGGATTGGAATGGCGTACATGTGAAGGAACCTAATGGGGAAGAGACGAAAGTGATTTGGGGGAGAGATTCAACCAAAACACAATCAAAAGATAAAAAATCGAATTTGTATGAACGAAAAGGATTTAATGTCTACATAGGACTCAATGGTCTAACTGGAAAAATGCCTGAGAATGTAATAGCCATTTATCCTAGTCCCTACTTAAATTCTGATCCAGAATTAAAGCCACTAGGATCAAGATTTGTGAGTTTAGATTTTTCACATGCGGCAACGATAGCTCGCGGCAAAAAAAGTGCGTTTAAATTAGGCTATGGTTTTTCATTTGATTGGTACAACTTCATGTTTGATCACAATCGGGTAGTTACCAAGGCTGCATCCGCTACGAATTTCCAGCCGATATTTGACACAAGAGGAGACGAGGTCGCGTTGAAAAAAAATAAATTGACTGTATCCTACATTACTCTTCCGATAGTGCCGCATGTTGTATTCAATAAACAATCGGCTATTAAAATGATTGGATTGGGGGGATATGTTAGTTACCGATTGGATAGTTGGACCAAAACGATTGAGGAAAAGAGTGATGACTTAACGAGAATTGGATCTAATTTCAATTTAAATCAGGTAAGATATGGCGTAAAAGCAGAAGTGGCTTTGCGTCACGTGGGAGAAATATTCTTTAATTATGATTTAACGCCTTTGTTTGAGAAAAATTATGGACCTCAATTAACGGCATTTAGCTTCGGATTTAAACTATAATTAAAATTTATCATATTTTTTTTGACGAGAGCTTTGCGGAAATCAAAAAAGGAGCTACTTTTGCGAACTATTTCAGTAAAACGTTCTACTGGAATGCAGAATTTTGGGGATATACCAGAGCGGCCAAATGGGGCAGACTGTAAATCTGCTGGTGAATGCCTACGGTGGTTCGAATCCATCTGTCCCCACATTCTTTTAATGATTTAAGTTCTTTTTACAGGAGAATTTATCAGCGGGAGTAGCTCATTTGGTAGAGCGATAGCCTTCCAAGCTATAGGTGGCGGGTTCGAGCCCCGTCTCCCGCTCGAATAAAAATGTTGCTTA
>JAIXRT010000260.1 GCA_027485075.1 Cytophagaceae bacterium | reverse complement strand
TATCAATTTTCTCCAGGTAAAGCGGTTGCGTCATCGAATGGGGACAGACGGGAGTTTGGTCAGTCAAACAAAAGCGGGGTGGAATTATCGGCCTACGTAGGGGACGAATGGAAAATAAGTCCTCGTCTTTCTATTCAATATGGAATTCGCTATTCAAATTATGATTACCGTAGTGATGATGGCGTTTATTATGAGCGTATCGCAGTGCCTGCAAGTATTGAGAATCCGACTTCATTTACGTTGAAGCCTATTCAAATTGCCCCAACTGCCTCTGTGGCGAATTATGGAAATTGGGAGCCGCGTTTCGCGATGAACTTGAAAGTGGGGGAAAATTCTTCGTTTAAGGCGTCTTATAATCGCTTGGCGCAATATGTTCATTTAATGTCCAATACGGCTGCATCGACACCTTTGGATGTATGGACATCGTCTACCAATAACATTAAACCTCAAATTGCGGATCAAGTAGCCTTAGGTTTGTTTAAGAATTTTGGAGAAAGTGGTAATGATTATGAGACTTCTGTCGAGGTATATTATAAGGAAATGCAGAATCAGATTGACTATGCAGATCGGGCGAATTTGTTTTTGAATCCCCTGTTTGAAAAGGATTTACTTTTTGGCAAAGGTCGCGCTTATGGAGCTGAATTTTATGTGAAAAAGAATGTGGGTAAGTTGACAGGCTGGGTTAGTTATACATTGGCCAGATCCGAGCGTTTAATAGAAGGATTGAACAATAGTGAATGGTATGTGAATCGGTATGACCGAACGCATACGTTAAATGTAGTAGGACAATATGCGTTGTCGGCCAAATGGTCTTTTGGGGCCAATTTTGCTTACATAACTGGCGTGCCTTATTCGATACCTTCGCAGAAATACATTTATGAAGGAATTGCTTATCCGCAAACGTTACCTGGTACGCGCGGTAATATTCGGGTTCCAGATTACCATCGATTGGATTTTTCAGCCACGAAGAAAAACAAGAAAGCCTTATTTGGTAAAGGTTCTTCGGAGTGGGTGTTTTCAGTTTATAATGTTTATAATCGAAGAAATCCGTTCTCTATTTATACGCAGCCTAATGAAACGAATACCATGAAAACGGAGGCTGTTCAATTATCTATCATTGGTTCATTTGTTCCGGCTGTCACCTATAATTTTACGTTTTAAGATGCGCTATCTCGTTTTATTTTTATCATTATTGCTTTTCTCTTGCGAAGATGTTGTGACTTTGGATAGTCCAGCATCTGATCGTTTTTTGGTTGTGGAAGCGACCCTGACGAATCTTCCAGGAGCTCAGAAAATCATATTAACCCGTTCGCAAGATTTTTTCGACAATGGACCTGCACCTGCCATTCGAGCTGCTGAGGTTATCGTGAAGGATGATGCAACAAATGAATTTCGCTTTGTAGAAAGTGCACAAACTCCAGGGGTATACGTTTGGACCCCTGCTGATTCAACGATACGATTAGGCCAAGTGGGTCGGACTTACCAGTTGACAGTTAAGACGGGAACGGATACGTTTATTGCGTCGGCTAAAATGAATCCCGTGCCGCCCATTGATTCAATTGCCTATAAGAAAGCTACCGCAAATCCGGGTCAATCTGGTGAAGGAAAGCCCGAGGAGGGCTTTGAGGCGCGGTTTTTTGGAAATGATTTGAAAGGGGAGGGCAATTGCTACCGCTTGAAGTTTTACAAAAACGGTAAACTCTTTAATGCAACCTCTGATTTATTGGTTTTTTATGACTCAGCTTTGCAAAAAGTTTCAGGCACAGATGGTTTGATGTTTAATCTACCGATTCGCCGGGCTATTAACCCTGAATTATACGTGGCTAAGGACAGACTTACTTTAGAACTGTATTCTATTTCGTTAGATCAATTCAGTTTTTACTCACAGGCGCGTTTGGAATTAAACAATGCGGGACTCTTTGCACGTCCGGCTGCGAATATTCCCACGAACCTCGTGAACACGAATAAAAATTCAAAATTACAGGGTTCTGGTTGGTTTGGCGTTTCAGCTGTCTCTACTTTAGAAACGATCATTGATCCTGCCAAAGCCAGAAAGAATTTGCCTTAGCTATTCAAAGTTGATGATCAAACTTACGGTATGCGTTTTGAGATTATTGACATTTTTATACCATGGCGTACCCGCTCTTCCGGGATCAGAATACATGTTGACCAACCCATGTGAAAATCGAATCTCTGGGGTAAACTTAAAAAACTGAAAGAATTGCTCTAGCCCAAATCCATATTCCAGGGATAAATCTGCCGTGTTTGTTGATAACGCTGAACTCTTTTTCTTGACATTGGCCTCTACGCCAAATTTCAATCCTCCAATCATATAAACACGGTGATTTTTGCGTCGGATGGAGCGGTATTTAATGAGCGCAGGGATTTCAAGCCAAGTTGACTCACGTGTTAATACTTCTGGCACCGCACCGCCTGCATCTAAACTTAACTGCCGATCATACAAGGCAATGTTTACGCCTGATTTTACTTCCCAGTGTGGATTGAGGGAATAGTTGGCTAGACCGCCAATTTGAAATCCAAAATTTCGTGGGGAATATAAGTAGGTTCCGCCGGGTAACTCTGTATTTGTACTAAGGTTAAAATTAGAGGAACCAAAGCCAAATAAAAACCCAAAATGCAGTGGTTTTTCATCGTAGAACTCGTGAAACACCCGAACATATTTTTTCTTTTGCGCATGCACGCTAAAGGCAATCAAACTGATCAATAGGCTAAAAATAAGTTTATGCCGTCTCAAGTTTTTGGGTTTTGGGTGCTTTAACTTTAGGTGCTTTTCTACCCAAATAAATGGAGCAAATGCCACCCGTCATCGGAATCCAATTAGTTTTAACAAATCCCACTTTCTCATAAATGGAGATGAAATTGGGTCCATCAGGGAATGCTTCAACGGATTCAGGTAAATAAGTATAGGCAGCTGGATCTTTTGAAATAAGCTTGCCTAAAATCGGTAAACAGTAATTTGAGTAAAACGAATACAATTGCTTCATTGGAAAGCTTCGCGGATTTGAGAATTCCAAAATCAAACAATAGCCATCTGGTTTCAATACCCGCAACATATCCGTTAAGCCTTTTTCTAAATTCTCATAATTACGCACCCCAAAACTAACGATGATGGCATCGAAACTATTGTCTGAAAAGGGTAGTTTTTCGGAATCCCCCATTTGTAGGGTGATCTTGTCTTCTAAACCTAGTTTTTTGATTTTCTCTTTCCCGAATGCAAGCATACCGGCGGAGATGTCTACGCCCACAATCTTGTCGGGATTTATTTTGAGCGCTTCGATCGCGAAATCTCCGGTTCCGGTGGCGATGTCGAGTACACTTTTAATCCCTTTATCTTTCAGTAATTTGATGGCCTTTTTGCGCCAGATGATATCAATTCCCCCACTCAATAAGTGATTTAAGAAATCGTACTTAGGCGAGATGGAATTGAACATGTCGGCAACTTGCTCTTTCTTGCCCTTGTTCTGGTTTTTATACGGAACGACCATAAAATATGTTGATTTACCAATTACTAACCGATTCGGGCTGTAATTGTTCAGGCAAAAATACCAATTTTATTTGGTTTAATGGGTGGTCATTTGGAAAATGCCCACGAGCAGCCACATTAGCGCAAAGCTGATTAGCATCGAAAAATTCACTAATGCCGCTGCAATTCCCGTATCGAAATTCAGTTCATCGGCATACGTAATTAAGGTCATGCCTGCAGGAAGTACCAAGCAGATGAGTATCATGTTACGATATTCGAAGGCAAACGGAGTCGTATAATAGAGTAGAAGACCTACGCTCAAGCCAAATACATACCGAAAGCTCAGTACTTGAAAAACTTTGGCATAGGTTCGCTTGGGAAGGCGAACACTGAAATAGATTCCCATGAGCAATAAAACCATGGGTTTATTGCCTTTGGCTACGGTATCGATAATTTCCATCGCTAAGGCAGGTACTTCCACATTCCCTATGTTTAGCGCTAAGCCAATTAACATGGCCAAAAATGGAGGTAGCGAAAAGATTCGCTTCGTCACATGCACCCAGGTATTCCCTTCCTGTTTTTGACCCGATAAATAGGTCCCCATACCGTAGTTGACCATGAAATTAATCACTGAATTTCCAAGGTCAAACATGATCGCATAGGTCAGACCTTCCCATCCCCAAATACCCTCAATCAGCGGATAAGCAAATAACCCTAAGTTCCAGCCAGCAGATCCCATCGTTAATATTCCCCGATATTCTTTCGGCTCATTTTTGAACATTAAAAATCCGATGTAGGAAGAAACCATGCCGAAAACCATGGCGATGAGTGGGAGCCACATGAGGTCTGCCGACAACTCAATATGCGTCATGGTGGCGAAAACCAATGCCGGAAAGGTGGTGTGCATTAAGAATTTAGAGACGGATTTAGCGTCGTGCGCTTGGATGAATCCGAGACTTTTCAATACGTATCCGATGGCGATAACGATCAGTGCAGATACGAAAACGACATTGGAGGAACTCATGACACAGCTGGTTTAGGCAGTGAAATACGGAAGGTGGTCCCCTTGTTTAGCTCAGAAGATTTAATATTTAGTTTCCCCTCGTGGTAATTCTCGATAATCCGCTTGGCTAAGGTTAATCCTAGGCCCCAGCCACGCTTTTTGGTGCTAAATCCAGGTGCGAATACCTTCGACAAATTGGACGTAGGAATTCCTTTTCCCGTATCGCTGATGTCAATGTAAATTTGATTATTCTTTCCCTCATGTAAGTAAATCAACATATCTCCCGTTCCACCCATGGCATCCACCGCGTTTTTACAGATGTTTTCAATCACCCATTCGAATAGATATTTATTGACATTCGCCACTTGATTCGCGATTAAGGCCGACTTGATCTCGATGTGAACCTTGGTTGAAATACGGATTTTCAGATAGCTAATGAAGCTGGAAATTAATTCTTCCAAATCCTCCTCTTTCAAAATAGGCATGGAGCCGATGTTTGAAAAACGGGTAGTAATCGTTTCGAGTCGTTGAATATCTTTGGATAACTCGACAACAATTTCTGGATTGATGCTCGGTTCATTTCGTAAAATTTCAACCCATGCAGTGAGTGAGGAAAGTGGTGTTCCTAGCTGGTGAGCCGTTTCTTTGGCAAGTCCCACCCATACGCGATTCTGTTCGGCACGACGTGAATAGGAGAAAAAGATGTAGCCTAAAAAGCCGATAATTAAAACAACTAAGAGCTGGGATAACGGGTAATAGCGCAATAATTTCAGCAATTTAGAATTGCCATAATAGATGTATTCCTTCTGGAAACCCATGTCCATTTCGATGGGTTTGTTATTTTCTGCAATGATTTCCTGGAGTTTGGACTGAAGCAAAGTTTGCTTTTCCTCCGTAGAAAGCGACTCAGACATGGCAATATTGATGGAATTCAAGTGCCCACTACCATCTTTCCAAATCACCGGAATCGTATTGTTTTCATTGATTTTCTTAATGCGCTCAAAGAAAAAGTTGATATCCGCATTTTCATCACTCGTCATCACGTAGCGGATGGTTTCCGCATACAATTCGATCTGCTGTTTTTCCCGCTCCTCGAGTTTACTAACTAGGCCGTCGGTGAAATACAAGGAGAAACCAGCCATGAAGACGCAAACTCCGAAAAACGCCACTTTCAACCAGGTATCCCGATTGTAAAAGGCCAGTGGTAAGGAGACTTCTTTAAACATGCGTTTGGTTTCGAGTAGGGCAGATTAAGCCATTCGTCACAAATTACTCACCGTTTATCCACAAATCAAAAATATTTTTTCTAAGGTACTTTGTAATACATAGTACCTTTTATACATTTGTCCCATCAAAAAAACAAAAACAACCGATGGATATTGAAAATACCAAGGTGCAGATGCGGAAAGGAATCTTAGAATTCTGTATTCTGCAAATTATTTCGAGGGGTGAGGTGTATGCGTCTACGATGCTCACTGAATTAACATCTGCTCAAATCATGGTCGTGGAGGGGACGTTATATCCTTTGCTTACCCGACTCAAAAATGCGGGATTTCTCGACTACAAATGGGTGGAGTCTGTTTCAGGTCCGCCACGTAAGTATTACGTTTTGACTGAAAAGGGAGTTTCCTTTTTAGCTGAGCTTCACGGGACTTGGGATGATTTACATGCCTCTGTTTCCCAAATTATTCACCCACAAACTCCTCAAGTTTAAACTTTTCAGACATGAAAAAGACGTTATCAATTAATATAGCAGGCATTGTATTTCACATCGAGGAAGATGCTTTCGCAACATTGGATGCGTATTTAAAATCCATCCATGCCTATTTCAAAAATTTCGAAGGTGCCAAAGACATCGTAGATGATATCGAAGCGCGTATCGCAGAAAAATTCTGGAACATCCGCGAGACCGAAAAAACAGAGGCAATCACCCAAGCGCACGTGGATGCGTTAATTGCCTCGCTGGGAACTGTAGCTGATTTCAAGGAAATCGAATCGGAAGAAGGAACACAAGAGCAAACGCATACAAGTTCAGCTGAGTCGGGAGCAAAAAAAGTTTTCCGTCGCGATTTAACTAATACACAAATTGGCGGCGTTGCATCCGGCATTGCAAATTATTTTGAAATTGATCCCATCTGGGTTCGATTGATTTTGATCGTTGGCCTATTTGGTCTATTTCCAATATTGCATGCAGCAAATCTAGTTTTCTGGGTGTATATAGCTTGCTGGATCGCCATTCCGGGTGAATATACTGCTGAAGCCAACAAATCATACCGCAAATTTTACCGTGATCCGGAGAATGAAGTAATCGGTGGTGTCATGGCCGGAATCTCTGCATATACTGGCTGGGATGTAGGTTTATTACGTGTGTTAGCGGTTATTTCTTTGTTCTTTTTTGGCTCGGGAGCTGTTGCGTACATCATCATTATGGCCATCACGCCAAAGGCAAAATCAGTAACCGATAAAATGGCGATGACTGGAGAACCGATTACGCTGGAGAACATTGAAAAAAATATCAAAGAAACGATCCAACCTGATTCGGGTGAAGAAAAGCCTTTGACGCGTATTTTACTTTTCCCATTCCGTACCTTAGCCACTATTTTCACGGCATTCAAGCCCGTATTGATGGGAGTTAAATGGTTTGTGCAATACCTAGTAGGTATTTTGTTACTCATCATTTCGATCGCCTTTGCCGTGGCATTGGTCGTAACCACGACTTCTGGAATTTCAGGCATGGATCATGGTTTAGTTGGTCTTAATTTCGGAGAAACCGGAATTCCTGTTTATTTATTAGCGCAAGACTTACCAGCCTGGGCAATTTGGGCGGTATACGCAGCTATTATTCCTATGATTATAGGAATTGGTATTGGCGGATTGTCCTTATTGATGAATCGTAAATTGACCAATAAAATTTATTCTTATACATCAACGACCATTGCTATTTTTGGTTGGATCGGCTTATTCGCAGCGTTTAGTTTGGTTGGTCGCAACTTCCAGCGGACTGCAACGCTAAATCAAACGAAGGAAATCACTACGGATTCAGCCTATGTGTTCGATGTGAAACGGGAATCAAATGAGAATATGTGGGAAAAGCTTCTCGGGAATAACATCATCACGGATGAGTTGTTGGACGAAGATGAAGAACATAATTTCAATCGAGGTGGATTTTCACGTGCTCAAATTACACTGGAGGGCTATGACGGGAAAACGATCCAAATTATTCAATTTGCTAAATCTAATGGCCGCACCCGGGCTGAAGCAGAAACCAATGCGCGCGCGATTAAATATGCCTATGCTATTCAAGGCAAAAAGGTCCTACTGGATAGCCATTTTGGTTTGAAAAATCTAAAGTTTAGAAATCAGCGCATGCGTGTGAAGGTCTTGATCCCATACGGTGTGACGTTTGGTATGACGCGTGAATTTGGTCACTTCATGGAAAATATGTTGGATTTAGGTTATTTTAATGAAGATGGCGGTGATTTATTTGTGGGCTCCCAATGGACCTTCTCCCGAGATAAAGGACTTGTCTGCTTAAACCGTGAGCCAAATCAATCGAGTGATTCATCTGATTCGAACGATAATGAGACAGAGGATGGGGCAACGTCGTCCAACTTCTCCATCTCAAAAACGGTTAATCCATTTACGCAGATTGAAATTAGTCAAACAGAAGGGGCTAAGATTGCGATCAAACAAGCTGCTGAGTATAAAATTTCGATGGAATCTTCAGAACCCGTGGATAATTGGAGCCAAATCGCTGCAGTGGACGGTAGCTTATTGCGCTTTAAGTCCTTGCCTAGCAACGTGACTGTGACGATTGAAACGCCAGATTTACGCAAAGTAGATTTGGGCGGTAATGGTCGCACAGAAATTTCTGGTTTCGATGCCGCAAAAATGGAAGTGATTCTACACGATTTTCATAGTCTGAAAATGGAAGGTCGTTCGGATGCGTTAGCCGCTTCTACTTACGATCGGTCCGAATTAGATGCTTCTGGTTTTAATGTAAAAAATGCAACCGTATGGATTGATAAAAAAGCCCGGATGGATCTAAATGTATCCGAATCTTTACGTGGAAAAAAATATGCATCGGCTACTGCCAACAATGCGAATGCCCTCGGGAAGAAAGAAATTTGGACTATATTAAAGTAACATGCAACCTTTTGGGAAGAAGAAACATCTTGCCAACCGTTAAAAAAAACATATGAAAAAATCGATCTACTTACTGATTGCGGCACTAGGAGTCTCCATCAACCTGTTGGCCTCTGCCGACCTAACCACTAAAAAATATAAAGTTGGCAATTTCAATTCCCTCGAAATTGGCAATGAATTTGAAGTTCATATTTTTAAAGGTAATACCTATTCCATTTCTGCAACTGGAACTGAATCGAATATAGAAGATTTAGAAGTCCAAGTAGTTGGTTCAACTTTAGAAGTATCTATTGATTATAAATTGTCTAAATGGATTACCTGGAGTAGCGGAAACAGCAAGATTGTCTTAAACATCACCATGCCACGTTTGAAGGATGCTGAATTTAGCGGAGCCGCAAAAGTTACGTTAGAAGGATTCGTGGACGAAGAAGAAATGACGCTTCACGGAAGTGGAGCCGTTAAATTGATGTCTACGAAGCTTGTTGCCGACAAGCTTACGCTTGATTTATCAGGCGCATCTAAAATTGAAATGAAAGGTCAAGTGTTAAAATTATCCATCGATCTTTCGGGTGCCAGTCATCTTGTTTTAACAGATATGATTGCGCGGGATGTTGATGTAGATGCAAGCGGGGCCAGCCATGTGGAATTGAATGTCCAAAAGTCCTTGCGCGTGGAGGCTTCCGGCGCTTCCAAAATTACGTATCTCGGAAATCCTGCTGTAAGTAAGGATTTGTCTGGGGCATCTTTTGTGCGAAGAGCCAACTAAGGATTACGTTCACCCGCTTCCACCCGAATGTCTAACTCATTTTCACGCGGTGGAATCGGACATGCAAACGTGCTATTGTAGGCACAAAAAGGGAAAAAAGCTTGATTGAAATCAACGCGTAGTTGGTTCTCTTTCAAATTAGTAAGGGGTAACTCCAAATACCGACCGCCTCCATAGGTTTCTGTGGGGGCGGTTTTGTCTTTAAATGGGATGAAAAAATCGCCAGAGTCATGTTGGTACACGTTCAACGAAACACTTTTTCCCTGAATCGTGGCTGTTATATTCCCAAATGCAATGAGTGAATCCAAACTTCCATCTGTCATTTTTAAGGCAATTTTTTCCACCTGGGTTGCGCGCGTCACGTCAAACAAAATGGACCATTCAGCCTTAAATGGAAAATAATGTAGACCTGTAAATGTGGCTTTATTGGGAATGGGAGAATCTTCCGCCGTCCTTAAATTTTCATCTTTTGCTTTACGGGATTCAACGCTCGCTAAGGAGTCTACGGTCGATTGCGCGGGAGCTGGTTTGCTTTTGGGTAGACTTACATAGGTGAGAACAGCAAGAATCGGAATGAGAATCAAGAACCAGCGATTGAATTTCATAGGAATGCGTGTAAATTTGGGTTCGTAAAAATATAAAATTAATCACATGTTTACAGGTATTGTGGAATCGATGGGCGTTTTGGAAAGCAAACAAGCGCACGGATCGAATGTTGATTTTTGGTTTTCTTCTCCATTCACAGATGAATTGAAAGTAGACCAGTCGGTGGCTCACAACGGCATTTGCTTGACAGTGGTCGAAATTAAATCCAATCAATACCGAGTAACCGCAATCCAAGAAACGTTACAAAAAACGAATTTGGGCGATTTGGCCGTTGGCCAAAAAGTAAATCTAGAACGCTGCATGCCCGCAAACGGTCGTTTTGATGGACATATCGTGCAAGGACACGTGGATTTGACGGGAATTTGTACATCGATTAAAACGCTCGATGGCTCTTGGGAATACCATTTTCAATATCCTGCTGGCCATGTGACGGTTGAAAAAGGATCTATTTGCG
>JAIXRT010000152.1 GCA_027485075.1 Cytophagaceae bacterium | reverse complement strand
TATAAATTAGAGGCAAGTTAGATGTTGGACGTTGGACGCTAGACGCTAGACGTTGGAAATAATATGTTCTCTTGGTAAGACGCGAAGTATCGCGTCTCTACATGATTATCAGTTTTTAAAATAGATCAATCATCCGAATTGATTACTATTGGCAAAGTAAAATCCCACTAATAATAATTGACATGTTTCACTTTAGTGCTACATAAATCAATTACCTTTGACATGCCAAAAATCAGACAAGTACTATTTTACAAACACTATTTTGAGGTATTTTATCTTGCTCAGAATAAAAAGATTCAAGATAAAATCATTTGGACAATCAAAGTGATTGAGTCACATAGTCAAATTGCTGAGAAATATTTAAAGCATGTAACTGGAACAAAAGGTATTTATGAATTAAGAATTCAATACGGTTCAGAAATTTTTAGAATTTTCTGTTTTTTCGACGAAGGCAAGTTGATTATTCTTATAAATGGATTTCAAAAGAAATCACAAAAAACACCTAAAAAGGAAATTGACAAAGCAATTGCAATTAAACAAGCATATGAAAGCGAAAACTAATACATCTACATTGGATCAATTTGTCACGAAACATTATGGTCTAAAAGGATCAACAAAGCGTGATGAATTTGAACAAGGTTATGAAAATTTCAAAATTGGAATCTTGCTACAAGAAGCACGCACAAAAGCTGGATTAACACAGGATGAGTTAGCTCAAAAAGCAGGTACGACAAAATCCTACATATCAAAGATTGAAAATAACATCAAGGAAGTCAGGCTTTCGACGCTACAAAAAATTGTTGAACTAGGATTAGGCGGGAAGGTGGAATTGTCAATTAAGTTAGACGCGAATTAGACGCGAATTAGACGCTAGACATTAGACTCTGGACTCTGAATGTTAAACAAAATATTCTCTATACAGTTTAGAAGAAATTAATGACTATTGGTCTAGCGTCCAGAGTCTAATGTCCAGAGTAAAAAAACAAAAAAAAACACCCACCTGTTCAGATGAGTGTCTTCGTGGACCAGCATGGGCTCGAACCATGGACCCCCTGATTATGAGTCAGGTGCTCTAACCAGCTGAGCTACAAGTCCACATTAGCTAAAACTAATGTGGCGCAAAATTAATTAATTATTGGCTTTCTAACTACATTTGGGGTAATATTTTAACGTGTATGTTTCCAACCAAAATTATTAACGACCCCATTTACGGGTTCATCAAGATCAATAACCCATTCATCCTCAAGTTGATTGATCATCCGTTTGTCCAACGACTCAAACGAATCAAGCAACTCGGACTTGCCGAATTTGTCTATCCAGGAGCACACCATACTCGCTTTCACCACGCCCTCGGCGCCATGCACCTGATGGATCAAGCCCTTGCCAATCTGCAAGCGAAAGGCTATACCATCACCGATACAGAAAAAGAAGCCGCCGCCATCGCCATTCTTTTACACGATGTAGGCCACGGTCCTTTTTCACACGTACTTGAATATACCCTACTCAATCACGTTCACCACGAAGAGATTTCCAACCTCCTCATGAAAAAACTGAACGAACATTTTGATGGCAGATTAACCCTAGCAATCGATATGTTTAGTGGAAAATACGAACGACCATTTTTTCATCAATTGATTTCGAGCCAACTGGACGTTGACCGATTAGATTACCTTTCCCGCGACTCCTTCTATACCGGCGTACGCGAAGGATTCATTGGTTCCGAACGTCTCTTGAGTATGCTTGACCTGCAAGACGAGAATTTGGTCATGGAAGAAAAGGGAATTTATTCGATCGAGAATTTCTTGATGGCACGCCGACTGATGTATTGGCAGGTATACTTACACAAAACAGCCATCGCCGCAGAAACCATGTTGATACAAATACTTCGTCGGGCCAAAACCCTTATACACGAAGGCAAAAAACTAACCTGCACCTCCGCCCTCATGACTTTCCTCAAGAAAGATTATACCTGGGAAGAGTTTTCCTCCACGGATAAACTATGGCTTGCCTTCACAGATTTAGATGATCACGATGTATGGGCAGCCATCAAAGAATGGAAGCACGCAACGGACCCTATTCTGTCCCGATTATGTGGTGATTTCTTGGCGCGCCGACTGTTCACCTGCAAATTAGGCACGCAACCTATCCCAAAATCGAAGCGTACCGAGCTTGCTCAAGAAATAACACAACGCCTTAAAATAAACGAAGAGGAGTTGTCTTACTTTGTTGTCGAGGGTACAACCAGCAATTCAGCGTATGTACAAGGCGATAATACCATCAAGATCGTCGATAAACAAGGGCAAGTGGTCGAGTTAGCAGAGGCTTCAGATTTACCAACCATCCAAGCATTGAGTAAGATTGTAAAAAAATACTATTTTTGTTGCCCAAAGAGCGTATATTTGCAAGGCGAATTGAGTTCGTAAAAATATTTTTTTCAAACAAGCCATCATTCATCCCGCATGAAATTTACTGTTGACCAAATAGCGACAATCCTCCAAGGCACAGTATCAGGCGATGGTTCTCAATTCATTACGGCCTTTGATAAAATCGAAGAAGGCAAACCCGGTAGTATTTCATTTCTGTCTAATCCCAAATACGAATCTTATTTATACGATACCAATGCCACAGCAGTCATTGTATCCAAAGATTTGGCATTGAAAAATAAAGTAAAATCCACCCTCATTTGCGTGGATGACCCATACGTTGCTTTTACTATCCTATTACAGAAATACCAAGAAATGACCGCTAAACGCGAAACTGGTATTTCGATACACGCCATTATTGAAGCAGGAGTCAAAGTAGGCAAAGACCTTTTTGTAGGTAGATTTACGAGCATCGACTCCCACTGTAAAATAGGTGATCAAACCAGTATTCACAACCACGTAAGTATCGGTAAAAACGTCCAAATAGGCGATCATTGCATTATTTATCCCGGTGTTGTGATATATGACGACACCATCATAGGCAATCACGTAGTCATTCATTCGAATGCTGTAATAGGTTCCGATGGTTTTGGCCATGCACCCCAAGCGGATGGATCCTATAAAGCCATCCCCCAACTGGGCAATGTGGTCATCGAAGATCATGTCAGCATAGGCGCAAACACCACGATAGATCGTGCCACCATGGGTTCTACATTCATTCGCAACGGTGTCAAAATCGATAATCTTGTTCAAATTGCACACAATGTGGATATAGGCGCAAACACCGCCATCGCAGCCCAAACAGGCATTTCAGGTTCTACGAAAATTGGCGAAAACTGCTTAATAGCAGGACAAGTAGGAATCGCTGGACACCTAACCATTGCAGCCAAAACAATTATAACGGGTCGGGCTGGTGTAACCAAATCGATCAAACAAGCTGGACAAGTAATAGGCGGTTACCCAGCCGTGAATAATGCAGAATACTTGAAAAGAAGTGCATTAATTCGCCGACTACCCGAATTATTTGAACAAATAAAAAACATTAAATAGGCTTAACCTTCTCATGAATAATAAGCAACATACCATTACCAAATCAGTGTCCTTATCCGGTGTAGGCTTGCACACAGGTGTCGTAGCAAATATGACCTTTATGCCAGCGCCAGCGAACCATGGGATCAAATTCCAGCGGGTCGACTTACCGGGTCAGCCGATCGCTGATGCCGATGTGGACTATGTAGTAGATACCTCGCGTGGTACCACCATTGAACACAATGGAGCGCGAATTAATACCGTTGAACACGTGCTAGCAGCTTTAGTTGGCCTTGAAATTGATAATATACTCATCCAACTAGACGGCCCTGAACCTCCGATCATGGATGGTTCTTCCATCAAATTTGTAGAAGCACTACGCGATGCAGAGCCTGTGGAACAAGATGCACACCGCAAATTCTTCGAATTACCCGAAGAAGTACGTTTCAAAGATTTAGATAAAGGAATTGAACTAGCTGCCCTGCCATTAAATGATTACCGCATTGCGGTTATGGTGGATTATAATTCGAAGTTTTTATCAAGCCAACATGCCAACCTATCGCATGTGTCTCAATTTGAAAAAGACTTTTCCATGTGCCGGACTTTCTGCTTCGTACATGAATTAGAAGCACTTTATAAGGCTGGATTAATCAAAGGTGGTGATTTGAACAACGCGATTGTCATCGCTGACAGAGACTATTCTGAGGCTGAACTTGCGCATATATCCGAAGTGTTAGGAAAGCCAAAAGTGTCTATTTCCAAAGATGCCGGCATCATGAATAATACCAGCCTGCACTTTTCAAATGAAATGGCTCGCCATAAATTATTAGATGTCATGGGCGATTTAGCTTTAGTGGGTAGACCCATCAAAGCACAGATTTTAGCCTCACGTCCAGGCCATGCATCGAATGTAGAATTAGCGAAAAAGATTAAAAAACTCATGTTAGAGGCGGAGAAAAACAACGTACCGGTTTACGATGCGAAGCAACCTCCAATCTTCACACATGAGCGTGTATACGAATTATTACCACACCGGTATCCATTCCAAATGATTGATAAAATCATTTATTTGGATGACAACAGCGTGATTGGAGTGAAAAATGTCACCATGAATGAAAATTATTTCATGGGTCACTTCCCTAATAATCCCGTCATGCCAGGCGTTATGCAAGTAGAAGCCATGGCACAAACCGGCGGAATCTTAGTCCTTAGCTCCGTACCAGATCCAGAAAATTACTGGCCCTATTTAGTAGGCATCGAAAACTGCCGCTTTAGAAAGTCGGTGATCCCAGGAGATACCGTCATCTTTAAATGTGAATTAACGGCACCGATTCGTCGTGGTATTGCCAAAATGATCGGTAAAGCGTATGTCGCTGGCCAAGTAGTATGTGAAGCTGAAATGACAGCTAGTCTTGTTAGAAAATCTTAGGTAAAATATATGCAAACACTTTCTGTCATCCATCCAGAAGCTAAATTAGGGGCCAACGTCACTGTGGAACCTTTTTCAGTTATTCATGAAGATGTGGAAATAGGCGAAGGTACATGGATCGGTTCTCATGTAACCATCTATCCTGGCGCTCGGATCGGAAAAAATGTGCGTATTTTTCCTGGAGCCGTTATTTCAGCTGTACCACAAGATTTAAAATTTGGTGGTGAAATTACAACGGCTGAAATCGGCGATAACACAACCATCCGCGAATGCGTAACGGTGAATCGCGGTACGGCCGACAAGCTTAAAACGGTGATTGGCCAAAACTGCTTAATCATGGCTTATGTCCATGTAGCACACGATTGTTTGATCGGAAACCATTGTATTCTGGCCAATTCAGTCCAATTAGCCGGACACGTTACGATGGGTGATTATGCTATTATCGGTGGTTCTTCCGCTGTACATCAATTCGCACATATCGGTCGGCATGTCATGATATCAGGCGGATCACTCGTGCGCAAAGATGTACCTCCATTTACCAAGGCTGGTCGTGAGCCACTTAGCTATG
>JAIXRT010000207.1 GCA_027485075.1 Cytophagaceae bacterium | reverse complement strand
TTGGTTGGGCGCTTTCGAAAACATTCTTCGAAGATCAAATTCCAGCACGTGTATCTATTAATAAACCAGGCCAATTAGATTTAACACCCATATTATTAAATCATACAACACAAGAACTAGATTCAATTTTTCCTAAAAAGAAGTTTATTGATTCAATTGATTATGAAAATGCGATACAGGTAGATAAATCAATCCAGCAAACACTTTCATTAATTAAAGGTGATACCCTAGAAACTTATCGCTTTTTTGTCAAAAATTTGCTAGAACCTATTATATCTGGGGATACATTAAATGTTTACAATCCATCTATGTTACTATCCCAAATTAATGCGGGTGCTAGTTATAAATTTTTGGGTTTAAATAATCCAAATACCTCACTCTATGCAGATGCTGTGGCGGATCAATACTTTCAGCTAGTAAGTATGCAATTAACGAAGTTTCAAGAAAAGAAACCTGATTTAGTCAACCAATTTAACTTCCAATATTTGGTTCAGCGATTAGGAGAGCACAATTATTACCCAAACAGAAAAGAAACCTCGGCGGATAAATTCTTAAAGACATTTTTAGAAAATGATTATTTTCACTTAGTCAATACGAGTTGGCAAAAGTCAAGTGTTGCTCAAAAAGCAATTCTATTCATTTTTTTTGGATTTTTCACTTTTGGAATAATTTCAACATTTTTAATTATCATTAAACGACTAAAATTCTGATGTTAAAGTCTCTAATTACACTATGTATTGGTCTTGGTTCGTTCTTAATTAGCTTCAATAGTTGGGCTCAATATGATCAAAAACTTGTCAAATTTGATTTTCGAGAAATAAACGATAACCCATATGGAGTCATAAAACTTTACATGAAAAACGAACGAATTAAAGTAAAGTATTTTGCTTCTAAAGATGAATCAGGCATTCCAATTATGGAGAGATTTAATGAATGGGCTTTTAGTAAAAAACTTGTCCTCGTTTCAAGCGGCACCTATTACTACTATCCAAACAAAAATAATCGAAATAAGAATTCTGCTTTGCCAGTAGGCATTTGTGTAGACAATGGTAAAGTGATTAATAAAGCGACCGAATCTAAATTAGACGGCCTGGCGATGGTATATAGTTCAGGAAAAATTATGGTTGAAAACTTAAAGGATAAGACTATTCCAATTCGACAAAAAAATGGCTCAATTGCCAATTTAAATTTGGCAGATCCATTTGATAAAAATATCTTTTTCAAATGGGCAGAAGACGTAAAAGCTACTGTTTTTCAGACACACCTTTTCGCTCATAAAAACAAGCTACTTGTTGGCAATAACTCAAACAATTACAAAGATTTCCGTCGATTTTTAGCAGTTTGTACAAATGAAAATGGAGAATCACTTCATTATATTATAAATCTTCCATTTAATTCAACTATTCTTGATGGTAGTACAAAAGCAATTGAATACCTTAAGAATGTTGAACACGTTCGCGATGTTTCATTTATAATTAATTTAGATACGGGGGCTCAAAACACACTTTTAACCTATCACCCAAAATCTGGCGACCCACTTCCTAATCCTAATTTCAGTGGCACAAAGACTTTAAAAGATGCGATTAATTTAATCGCTTACTATTACGAATAGGTAAGAGGAGATGATTAATCCATTTTATTTTTTGTATATGTTCATGTTGATCTTACCTAAAAAGTTTGATCCATCATTAGCAGGTGATTATGACTCCAAATCTAAAGGAAATGTACTTAATAAAAGGACGTATCAAGCGTCTCCAAATTTTACGAGACAATTACAAGCAGATGAAAACTATCCAATAAGATTTCGAAAAGGCTATCATGTTTACTCAGCTAAATCAAATTACATCATACATTACTACGTGGCTAATGTAGATTCAAATGTCAAAATTCTACCTCGCTCAAAAGACTACAATAACTTTGCAGAAATAAAACGAAAATATCCTCGTACAACATTTATGATGAACGCAGGAATGTTCCATGCTAATTATGATGCCGTAGGCTTATTAATTAGTAACGGACAACTAATTTCAAAATTAGACACTAATTCACGCGAAATGCATGGGAATTTTTATATGTATCCCAATGGTGTTTTTTATTTCAATTCAAAGCATCAGGCTAATGTTCTAAAAACAGATGATTTCAAGTCTACAAAAATCTCTAAATCAGATATTTTAATGGCGACTCAATCTGGACCTATGTTGGTGATTGATTCTAAAATACATCCTGCATTTTCCCCATTTTCCAAGAATTTAAATATTCGGAATGGCGTAGGTGTTACCCCCGAAGGCAAACTTATTTTTGCTATAAGTGAAAGTCCCGTGAATTTTTATGATTTCGCTCTTTTTTTCCGGGATTATCTGAATTGTCCCGATGCACTTTATTTAGATGGTGCTATTTCTGATATGTATTATGAAGGGAGTTTAGGAATCAACCATCAGCGGAATAAATCTGAAGGCAAATTTGGACCTGTTATTGTAATTTCTGAATAACGTTCAAACATTGATTTAAGGACTAAGTAAAAACATTAGATTTGTCTCTTTAGATAGTAATTAGCAAAAGAACCTATGACAACTAACTTCAATTCCCGCCGGGATTTTCTAAAAAATTCCGCTCTGATTACAGCAGCTGCTGCCTTCCCCAATATTTTACACGGTAGACATGCCGGCGAGAAAGTAAAACTTGCTTGTATCGGTATCGGTAATCAAGGTGGTTCAGACGTGATGTCTTTATTCAACACAGGACTGGCTGAGATTGTCGCACTTTGTGACGTGGACATGGGTGCTCCACAAACCATAAAAGTATTAGAGAAATTTCCGAACGTGCCACGTTTTCAAGATTTCCGCAAGATGTTTGACCAAATGGGGAATCAAATCGAGGCAGTAGCCATCGGCGTGCCGGATCATTCCCATTTCCCGATTACGATGATGGCCCTTGGATTAGGGAAACACGTCTTCGTTGAAAAACCAATGGCGCGTACCTTTCAAGAAATAGAACTCATGATGGCTGCTGCTAAAAAGCATCCTAAATTAGTTACCCAAATGGGAAATCAAGGTCACTCAGAAGCCAATTATTTCCAGTTTAAAGCATGGAAAGAGGCGGGAATCATTAAAGATGTGACTCAGATGACGGCCCACATGAACTCGCCACGCAGATGGCATGGTTGGGATCCAAACATAAAAAACTTCCCGCCTGCTGAACCAATTCCATCTACCTTGGACTGGGATATTTGGCAAGGAGTAGCGCAAACACATGATTATCAAAAGGATTTTGTTAATGGACAATGGCGCTGCTGGTTCGATTATGGTCTAGGTGCATTGGGAGATTGGGGGGCACATATTATGGATACCGCACATGAATTTTTGGAATTAGGGTTACCTACTGAGATCAATATGCTGCGTGCAGATGGCCATAATGCCTTCTTCTATCCGATGTCATCAACTATACAGTTTAAGTTTCCAAAACGCAAGGATATGCCAGCCATGGATATTACTTGGTATGACGGCTTAAATAACCTACCGGCAGTTCCTCAAAACTATGGGACAACTGAATTAGATCCGAATATTCCGCCAGCAAGTAACGGTAAAATCCAACCATCAAAACTGAACCCAGGAAAAATCATCTATGGCAAGGATTTGACATTTAAAGGTGGATCTCATGGCTCTACCCTATCTATTTTAGGCGATGCGGCTAAAGACATCAAGTTACCAGAGGTGATGAAAAGCCCATCCAACCATTATGCTAATTTCCTTAAAGGGTGCATGGGACAAGAACAAACTCGTTCGCGTTTTGAAATCGCGGGACCATTGAGTCAAGTATTTGCCTTAGGGGTGTTGGCCCAACGATTAAATGCGAAATTAAGCTTCGATAGTAAAACAAAACAAATCACGAATCACGCATTAGCCAATAAAATGCTTGCTGGACCTGAGCCAAGAAAAGGCTGGGAACAATATTATAAAATCTAATTTCGTCCGTAAATATTCGGATAAAATTTGATTTGGCCGTTGGCATCAAAATCAACCAAACTATACCAAATCACCAATGGAATAGATCGGTTGATTTTGATGTAGCGCGGCGTCAAATCAGAATAAGCCGCAGTAACATCTAAGGTATCCACCGCCTTGGAATGGGGCTTAAGCAAAAAACGTCCCAAATCAATTGGCCGCTCCACACGGATGCAACTGTGGCTATAAAAACGCTTCTCCTTTTTAAATAATTTTTTCTCAGACGTGTCATGCAGGTACATCCGAAAAGGATTGTCAAATTGAA
>JAIXRT010000284.1 GCA_027485075.1 Cytophagaceae bacterium | reverse complement strand
TTGCCGACGGGACCGTAGCCGAAGAAACCCTTCGCCTTGTAACCACCGGCGCGTGCATCGCCCTAACCGGAATCCTCATCCCCTCACAAGGTCAAGGACAATCCGTAGAAATTCAAGTCACTGATATTCAAGTATACGGCGTCGCCGACCCAGAGAAATACCCCTTACAACCGAAAAAACACTCGCTTGAGTTCTTGCGTGAGATTGCACACTTAAGACCGCGTACCAATACGTTTTCGGCCATTTTACGCGTCCGACATGCCTTAGCATTCGCCGTGCACTCGTATTTCAACGATAAAGGTTTCTTTTACTTACACACGCCCATCATTACAGGATCCGATGCAGAAGGCGCTGGAGAGATGTTCCGCGTGACTACGTTGCCTACAACCAATCCGCCTATGACGGAAGATGGCAAGGTGGATTTCAAAGAAGATTTCTTTGGCAAGGAGACGAATTTGACGGTATCGGGCCAGCTGGAAGGTGAATTAGGAGCGATGGCTTTATCAAAGGTCTATACTTTTGGTCCTACGTTCCGTGCAGAAAATTCAAACACGACACGTCACTTAGCAGAGTTCTGGATGATCGAACCAGAAGTGGCATTTAATGAATTAGAAGATAACATGAATTTGGCGGAGGACTTCACCAAATTCTGCATCAAATATGCGCTAGACCATTGCGCAGACGATATCGCCTTCCTCGAAAAACGTTTATTGGAGGAAGAAAAAAATAAGAAAAAAGAAGAGCAATCCGAGTTAAGCTTAACAGAAAAATTACGCTTTGTGACGGAAAATGATTTTGAGCGCTTAACCTACACGGAAGCAATCAACATCCTCTTGCAATCTAAAACCCACAAACAAGGTAAATTCCAATACCCTGTTGAATGGGGCATCGACTTACAGTCAGAGCACGAGCGCTGGTTAGTTGAAAAACACTTCAAAAAGCCTGTCATCCTGACTAATTACCCGAAAGACATCAAGGCATTCTACATGAAATTGGACGAAGACGGCAAGACCGTTCGTGCTATGGACGTATTATTCCCAGGTATCGGAGAAATTATTGGTGGATCACAGCGGGAAGATGATTACTCGAAATTATTGCAACGCACGAAGGAAGTGGGCATTGAAGAAGAATCAATTTGGTGGTATTTAGAAACACGCCAATTTGGCTCTGCGCCACATGCTGGTTTCGGCTTAGGCTTCGAGCGTTTAGTTTTATTTGTAACGGGTATGTCGAACATTCGCGACGTGATTCCGTTCCCACGAACGCCTAAATCGGCTGAATTTTAAGATGTTTAAACAAGCATTCAAAAGTATTGGGCATGCCTTCGATGGAATTGTAGATCTCATCAAACAGGAGAATAATGCCAAAATCCACCTGATTTCAACGATTTTAGTCATTTTCGTGGGCATCAAACTCGACTTCATTGCCTTGGAATGGGTATGGATCAGTTTAGCCATTGCCGGGGTTTGGGTTATGGAATTGATTAATACGGCTTTAGAAAGAATAACAGATTTAGTGTCGCCGGGAGAAAATCCGTTGGCGAAAAAAATAAAAGATTACGCGGCAGGCGCCGTTTTAGTTATGGCCATTTGGGCTGTATTTATTTTCGCGCTGATTGCCATTCCACACCTTTGGGTTTGGCTTACATTTTCTAGATAGTTTATGAAAGAATACGGATCAAGCGTACAAAAATTAGTGAACTACATCATGACGATCGAAGACCGTGAACAACGGACGAAATACGCGTTTATCATGGTGGAGCTCATGAAACAGATTCACCCAAACATGAAGGATAATCAACAAGATTATTCTAAAAAGCTGTGGGATGATTTGTATATCATGTCCAACTTCGCATTGGATGTTCAAGGGCCATTCCCTCCTCCTTCGCCTGAATCAGTCGGAAAAGCACCTCGTAAAGTAGCTTACAACCAGCACCATTTGAAGTTTAAACACTATGGCCGCAATGTGGAATTGTTAATTCTACGTGCCATCGCTGAGGAGAAATTAGAGGACAAAAAGATTTTAGTGGCATACATCGCGCGTTTGATGAAAGGCTTCTACGTGACTTGGAATAAAGACTCGGTGGACGATTCGGTTATTTGGCAGAACATCAAAGAAATGTCGGAAAACCTATTAGGCACCATCGTAGACGAACTTTCGCAAGAGACCTTAGGCCATGCCAAAGTCGCGAATAACGCACGTAATGCCTATAATGCACCGGAATATCCGAACAACAATAATAACAACCGGAACAACAATTTCCGGAAGAACAACAACTTCAGAAATAACAACAACCGAAATAATTTCCGTAAAAATAAGTAAGCACTATGGCATCATTTAAAGTAACCGGTGGCCGCCGGATGAAAGGGGAAATCACTCCGCAAGGAGCGAAAAACGAAGCATTGCAAATTTTGTGTGCCGTGGTTTTAACAGCTGAGCCTGTCACCATCCATAACATTCCAAACATTCGTGACGTCAATCAATTAATTGATTTACTTGGCGATATGGGCGTGAGCATGCGTCGTTTATCTGAATCTAGTATCGAATTCGATGCGTCACAAGTAAACATCGACTACCTAGAATCAGATACCTACAAGAAAAAAGCGGCTGCGTTACGTGGTTCAGTGATGTTATTAGGACCAACATTAGCTCGCTTCAAAAAGGGACGTATTCCTTCCCCAGGTGGAGATAAAATTGGCCGCCGCCGCTTAGACACGCACTTTTTCGGCTTCATGAAATTAGGTGCCAAATTCAATTACAGCCCTGAAGATGGCGGTATTTACGAAGTAGATGCCTCTCAATTGCAAGGTTCTTATATGTTATTGGACGAAGCTTCCGTAACTGGAACTGCGAATATTTTGATGGCTGCGGTATTAGCCAAAGGTAAAACAACCATCTATAACGCTGCTTGCGAGCCCTATTTACAGCAATTAAGTAAGATGTTGAACCGTATGGGTGCGAAAATCACCGGTATCGGATCGAATATGTTGGTAATCGACGGCGTAGACGTCCTTCACGGAACGGAGCACACCATGCTTCCGGACATGATTGAGATCGGTTCGTTCATCGGTATGGCCGTGATGACGCAATCAGAAATCACCATCAAAAACTGCCAAATCCCAGAATTAGGCATCATTCCAGATGTATTCAAGAAATTAGGTATTAAAATGGAATTCCGTGGTGATGATATTTTCATCCCTTCGCAAGAACATTACGAATTAGAAAACTTCATCGACGGGTCCATGTTGACTATTTCCGATCACCCGTGGCCAGGTTTCACACCTGACTTGTTGTCCATCATTTTAGTGACAGCCATCCAAGCGAAAGGAACGGTTTTGATTCACCAAAAAATGTTTGAATCCCGTTTATTCTTCGTGGATCGTTTAATCGAGATGGGCGCCCAAATCATTTTATGTGATCCACACCGTGCAACGGTCGTTGGCTTTGATCGCAAGCAAACGTTGAAAGGCATTCGCATGTCATCTCCAGATATTCGTGCAGGTGTTTCTTTATTGATCGCGGCGATGTCGGCAAACGGAACATCAATCATCGACAATATCGAACAGATAGACCGAGGATACCAAAACATCGACACCCGCTTAAATGCAATTGGAGCAGAAATAGTCCGTATTTAAGATGGCTTTTCAGGCGAAGATTAAGCAGACGGTTACCTTAGCCATGCCGATTGTCGTGGGCCAACTTGGCGTCATGCTCATGGGTTTAGCCGATACGATTCAGGTAGGCCAAATGTCGACCGGCGCCGCGGAAAGCCTCGGTGCTTCGGGCATGGCGGGTTCCATCTTTTTTACCATCGCAATCGTAGGCATTATCTGCATTCAAATTGTATCACCCATGATTTCCAAGGCTGTCGCGGAAGGCGACAAGACGGAATGTGGAAACCTTTTGCGAGCTAATTTGCGTGTGGCTACG
>JAIXRT010000266.1 GCA_027485075.1 Cytophagaceae bacterium | reverse complement strand
TACATTAGCAACATTGCCTATGCGGAATACATGACATATCCACGAGCTTTGGCGCTTTCAGAAATTTCCTGGTCAACGAAAGAATCCAAAAATTATCCGGATTTCAAGAAGCGCTTGACGGGTCATTTGCCTGCGATGGATGCGATGAAAATAAATTATTCGAAAGCGTTTTTAAGTCAACCGTAAAAATATAGTATTAAAAAAAGGGTTAGCCTATCTCGGCTAACCCTTTTTTTGTAGCAATCAATTTCGCTTAATCCGCATAGAACTTACGGTACAACTGCCCAGAAATAAATACCGCGTTGTTGCCCTTATTCTTTTCTGACCACGCTTTGAATTTCGGGTGCTCATGTATCACTTTATATTCTGCTTCTGAGTTCCAATGTCCAATGGTACAATTGCGATATGTTTTTGTCGTGTCTGATGCGGCTAATTTTAAATGAGAATAATAATTCTTTGGATAGCCTATCTCTACCATGATCGCATTAATTTCTTTTAAACTAGCGATGTATGTTTTTTCCATTGCCGCATTTTTTACGTCATAAAAATGGATTGAGTTGATGGCATTTTGTGCAAATGAAACACGGCTGATGCCCAAGCCGAGAACAAGAAGGAAAATGAATTTTTTCATGGTTTATTAATTGTTTAAAGGTTAAATAAAATTAGCATTATAGCTTATTCAAACTGTTAAATTCCATACAAATTATTGTTCCTATTTCTGTATTTAGGAACAAGCCACTTATGGTAAGCAATCTAAAAATTGATTTTTTCGATTACCCACAATTTCCAAACACTGAAGGTGTGAAATAGGGCGATAAACAAATTGCTAATGATGACGGGATTTGTCAACGTACCCACCATGATAGGACTTAGTATTTTGTAAATAATCTGCACCGACAGCAGCGCTATTACCATTTTGGCATCAAACTTGAAAAGCAGGACAGCTGAGAAAATTAGAATGGTCAAATAAATCGAAAGTAGAATTCCCCGTGCTGGCGTTTCGATGCCGAAGGAATCTAGTACCCAATTGGCTTTAAAAAGTAGCCCGGAACAAACGGGAATTAAGACCAATATATTAAGTGCAAGAGATAATTTAGGTAGTAGCATAGTAAAATTAGAAGAGTGGAAAATTAGTCAGGGTGCACATGGTAAATGCCTACGCTGTCGTGTAAACATGCCATTTTTGAGTTAAAATGGCCTATTTGCTCCGCACAACGGAAACAAATTTAATTGTTTTTGATTTAGTAGTAGCCAATTTAAATCAACATTGGTAATTTTAACTACACATCAACAAACAAAACATACATGAATAAGATATTGGTGATTGGTGCGGGCGGCCAACTAGGCACGGAGCTCACACAATCCTTAGCCAATACATACGGTAGCGAAGCGGTTATTGCAACCGATTTTCAAGAAAGCGCACGATCAAAATTTAACTATTGTCGCTTCAAAACCTTAAATGTACTGGACAAAGAGGCCGTTGGCAAACTGCTTCAAGAAGAACAAATTACGCAGGTATATCACTTAGCTGCGATTCTCTCTGCCAATGGGGAGAAAGACCCGATGCAAGCCTGGGATATGAATATGCGGGGATTGCTGCATGTACTCGAATTAGCGAGAGAACATAAGCTAGAGAAAATCTTTTGGCCTAGTTCGATAGCCGTGTTTGGCCCACATACCCCTAAATTAAATACGCCTCAGGACGCCCTAAAAAATCCCACCACGGTGTATGGCATTTCGAAATTAGCGGGCGAGCATTGGTGTGAATATTACTTCAACACCTATGGGGTTGATGTAAGAAGTTTGCGATTCCCTGGGCTGATTGGCTATAAATCTTTAGCTGGGGGCGGCACGACTGATTACGCGGTAGATATTTATCATCAAGCAATCCGGGAGCAAAACTTCACTTGTTTTTTAACAGCGGATACGTATTTACCCATGATGTACATGGATGACGCGGTCCAAGCAACCATGCAGTTAATGGCGGCGCCTGCCTCAAGCATTCGGGTCCGCACCAGCTATAACATCTCAGGAATGAGTTTTTCTCCGCGTGAAATTGCGGAAAGCATTCAATCCCACTATCCAAAGTTTCAGGTACAATATGCTCCGGACTTCAGGCAACAAATCGCAGATTCGTGGCCTTCGCGTATCAATGATGACTGTGCTCGAAATGACTGGGGATGGCAAGCTCAATTTGACCTGCCTAAAATGACCACTGAAATTTTAACTAAATTACCTTCCTATATCCACAACCTGTAAGATTATGTACGAACAATATAAGCCATTCATCACGAAAGAAATTGAGTCTATAAAAGCGGCTGGATTATTCAAAAAAGAACGCGTCATCACCTCGCCACAAGCATCCGAAATTACGATTCAGGGCGGCGAAAAAGTGTATAATTTTTGTGCAAATAATTACTTAGGACTTTCATCGCACCCTGCGGTCATTCAGGCAGCGAAAGACGCGATTGATACCCATGGATTTGGGCTATCTTCGGTTCGCTTTATTTGTGGCACACAGGATATTCACAAAACCTTGGAAGAAAAAATCTCTACCTTTTTGGGGACTGAAGATACGATCTTATATGCGGCTGCTTTTGATGCAAACGGGGGTGTTTTTGAACCCTTATTAGGCGAAAAAGATGCGATTATTTCTGATGCATTAAACCATGCCTCCATCATCGATGGCATCCGATTATGTAAGTCGATGCGCTACCGATATGAGCACAATTCGATGGACGATTTAGAGGTGAAATTAAAGCAGGCGGTGGCGGATGGGGCCCAACAAAAAATGATTGTCACCGACAGTGTTTTTTCGATGGATGGAACCATTGCCCAATTGGATAAAATTGTCGCCTTAGCGGAAAAATATGAAGCTATGATTATGATTGACGAATGTCACTCCTCTGGCTTTATGGGAAAAACGGGACGTGGTGTACACGAACTGAAAGGGGTGATGGGTAAAATTGATATTATTACGGGTACCCTAGGTAAAGCATTGGGCGGAGCATCGGGCGGATTTACGTCGGGCCGCAAGGAAATCATCGACCTTTTAAGACAGCGATCTAGACCTTATTTATTTTCGAATACCTTAGCTCCATCCATTACCGGCGCGTCGATTGCGGTATTTGATATCTTATCTAAAACGACGGAATTGCGCGATAAGCTAGAGGAAAACACGGCGTATTTCCGGGAGCGGATTGTTGCTGCTGGTTTCGATATCAAACCTGGCGAACACCCGATTATTCCGATTATGTTATACGATGCGGTTATATCTCAAAAAATGGCGGAAAAACTATTGGAAAAAGGGATTTACGTGATTGGTTTTTACTATCCAGTGGTGGCCAAAGGGCAAGCGAGAATTCGTGTCCAAATCTCCGCTGGGCATACGCGAGAACAATTAGATCACGCGATTGCTGCCTTTACAGAGGTGGGAAAAGAACTGGGTGTTATTGCGTAACAGAAATTCAAAAGGGCTGAAATTTCAGCCCTTTTTTGTGTTCAATGTCCGATACAGGGTCGCCAAATTACTTTTCTGTGAGACCAAATCGCTGCCTACAATTCGCGCTTTTTTAGCGTCCCACAACGCGGGTATAGCGAACTTCCCGCGCGCAAGCGAATACATCCACATTAAATCGATGAAGTTGAGGAAGAGGTTCGCACGATAAAATGCTGTGGCATTTTCTATTTGGAACCCTAATTTTTGAAGCGTTCGATCATTGAAAAAATACGACGTCCCTACAATCGTAACTGACTCAGGAATCTGCTTATTTTCGATTTGTGAAATTAGGTGTAGTAAGCCTTCCAAATGATACGCAAGCAACCTATTTCTCAATTCAACTCCCGGCTTAACTTTCCGCAAAACAAATACATGGTCAAAGCCTGTTCCGCTATGTAGATCTATTTGCTTTTCGTTCGCCATGTAACCTAAAAGCATGGGCGAGTAATAGGTGTAACCGCCGGTCAACGTAAATAGCGGAGTATATAAAAATTGACTAATCGGAACGTATAAAATAAAGGCTAAGTAAAAGAATGAGTTAGCATACCCTTGTTCAATGATAAGAATCGCAAGCAATAGTCCTGCCAAAAAAAACAATATTGCTTCAATCCAGACAAATGCTTTGGGTTGTTTGTAAAAATCGTTCACTGCTTATTTGCTATTCATAATTGAACTTAGCTTACTAAGGACTTGATTACATCTCTGAATATCAAGAAAAGAAAGACAAGGACGCCCACAATAACTTCATTTCGATATTTGGTCAAGAATTGCTTCATCATGAATTAAACTACGCGTTTTCTGCCCATAAATAAATAAACCATTCCCGCAATGGCACCTAAAATTCCCATAAAAATGAAGGCGATTGTCCACATGATTTTTTCATTTTTGTCTATCCGGTAGGAATTCCAAATTTCATACAAGGATGTGACCACAAATACCCCATTCAACACGATGCCCGTGATGAGCAGTTGGTCCGCACCTGGTAAATGTAAAATCTTCATCAACGCCCCTACGAGCGACGTAGCCAGGCTAATGAAAAAACTCCACGTAACAAGCGTTCCAAGTTTCATTGGTAAAAAACGGATGATGTGTCAAAATAAATGATAAAACCCTGTAAAACCATAACATTTGATTAATTACCTTGTTGGCCTAAACTTATAAACCTATGAAATCGCTATTTTTTGCCCTTTTTTCATTTTTCGCTTTCACTACTATCGCGCAAGACGGAACCATTTATCCGCTTGAAACCCCCAAAGAACCCCAGGCCATTCCTTTGAACACAGGCTCAGTAAAAGACCAGCCTGCACCGGAAACGTGGTTTCGCCAATGGGGCGATCCGATGGCCCGCAATATTTCGACAGCCACACTAACACCCTTCTTTCCTGAAAAGGGGAAGGCAAATGGCGCCGCTGTCATTGTGGCTCCAGGTGGGGGATATCGCTGGCTTTCCATGGGAAATGAAGGTTGGGAAGTGGCTGAGGCTTTGGCCAAAAAAGGCATAACTGCCTTCGTCCTTAAATACCGCTTATTCCCAACCCCAGAAAAATTAGAAGATTTTACCGCTTGGATGAACCGCCCACGTCCAGCTCCTCAAAAGACTGATAGCACGGCAAAGAATACGAATCCAATGGCTCAAATGGATTTAACCAACCAGCTCACAGATGCTGAGGCGGCCTATGCCATGATTTTAAAAAATGCAGCAGCTTGGGGCGTGGATACGCAGCGCATTGGCATGATTGGGTTCTCAGCTGGAGCTGGTTTAACGATGCATGCAACGCTATATTCAAAAACGATGAAGCTCGCATTTATCGGCCCGATTTATGGCGGCATGGGGCCAGTGAAAGTGCCTGCAAACGCTCCACCGATGTTTAATGCCATCGCTTCAGATGACTTCTTATTTAACTCCCAATTTGGGGTGATTGAATCTTGGTTTAAAGCGGGTAGACCTGTTGAATTTCATTTGTACCAAAACGGTGGGCACGGCTTTGGCCTAGGCAATCCGAACAGAACGAGCAATAAATGGTTTGATGCGTTTGTTCACTGGTTAGATGTGAATAAGTTTTTGGTGGGGAAATAATGGGCCCAACTACTTTCCGTTCCAACCATCTATGATACCCGATTTGATATCTGTATAACTCGTCAGTAACCAAATAACCAAAACAATCAGGAAAATCGTTTTCCAATGTGTTTTAAACAAAACGGTTAAGTCGTGTAAGAATTGATTCATATCTGTGATTTTAAATGTTAGATTAAACTCATAGGGTTTGGTTTCGGATGATTTTACCCAGGGAGATAAGTCGGCCTGCAATACTTCACCCAGAACTTTTACCGAATAAAGACTTGGTTTTACCTCATTATTCTCGATTCGCTGAATCGTTCTGAGGGTTAAACCTGTCTGCTCGGAAAGTTCTTTTTGCGAGATGTTCAACCGTGTTCTTAGCTCTTTTAATCTGGCACCAAATTCCATTTGCAAATATGATAAGCGTACATGAATATTTTTAGACACGATGACGTCATTTGAACGACATTTACTTGTCTGGGGCAATGATACAAACAGATTCTGAAAAATAAACAACCCAATATAATTTTTCGGCATTCCCGTGTTTCACAAATGCCAAGCTATATATTTGAAAAATTATTGAGAGCATTCAACCACCAAACTAAAACACGATGAAAAAAATCATACTACTAATAGTCTGCGCAGCCATGTCAATTGGGCTTCACGCCCAAAGCCCGTTAGGCGCGTGGGAATCCAAATCTATTTCTGAAAGCGGGGACACGCTAAGAAGTGTTGTCATTTTTGCAGATGGCTATCAAGTATTGACTATATACAATGCAAGCAACGGCAAGTTTATTCATGCCAATGGTGGAACATGGAAGTTGAATGGAGATGTAGTGACCGAAAAACGCGAATTTCACACGGATAATGCAGCGCTTGTGGGCACGGAGGTCAGCTTTAAAATTGCGATTACCCATGATTCCCTCACCATCGTAGGCAGTAATAGGAAATTTAGAAGAATCGATGACGGCAAGCCTGGTGTGCTGCAAGGGGCCTGGCTAATGTCAGGAAGAATTATCGATGGCAAAGAGCAAAATCGGGATACGAGCACACCCAGAAAAACCATGAAAATTTTATCGGGAACTCGATTTCAATGGATCGCTTACGATACCGATACAAAACAATTCCTAGGAACAGGAGGTGGTACCTACACGACGCAACAGGGCGAATATGCAGAACGCATTGAGTTCTTTTCAAAAGACGAGACCAGAGTAGGCCTCCGTTTAAAATTCCAATATGCATTAAAAGATGGTCGTTGGGAGCACTCCGGTTTATCAAGTAAAGGAGATCCCATTCATGAAATATGGAGCATACGAAAATAGGTTTAACGGTACATTTTAGGAATTTATACCCACATGATTGATCGGCTTTTTGCAAAACCCTTTTCCGATAGCATAAGCGTCGCACTGGATTTAAGCGCCAAAAATACGGAATTGAATTCCTCCATTTATGGAGATACTACCGCTTTCTGCGACTACATCACCGCGAAATTAGCAGGTAAAATCGGCTATGGTGGATACCTCGAGCATCGGGTGGTTTATGAGTCGCATGAGAACTTTGCGACTGCCGCTGCCGACTTCCGAAATATACATTTGGGTGTGGATTTTTGGACTACCGCGGGGACATCGGTTTATGCGCCATTAGCTGGCGTAGTACATAGCTTTCAAGTAAATCCGGGGTCTGGAAATTATGGTCCCACCATTATTTTATATCATCCTGCAGAAAATATATATAGCCTCTATGGTCATTTGGCAAGCGAGGATTTGGTAGCCCTGGCAGTGGGTGAACCTGTGGTTGCTGGCCAACTGCTCTGTCATTTGGGAAAACCTGAAGAGAATGGGGGCTGGCCGCCGCATCTGCATTTCCAGTTGATTCGTGATATGCAGGGGATTCTTGGAGATTATCCAGGGGTATGCTCACAGCGGGATGTAGCGTTTTACGCGAATAACTGCCCAGATCCAGCTTCTTTTGGATGGGTCTAGTTTACATAAAGAAAAAAATGGCCCCTGTTTCCAGAGGCCATTGAAAATTATTTTGCATCCGTTGTATAGGCTAACACCTTTAGTGTTTGTTGGTGCGTAAATCCATTTGGATCATATTGAGCCATTTTAGACTTGTCCAACAATTCCTTAGGTAAGGCGAAACCAATTCTATATTTCATTAAATCGTTCAATGACTTAAATACATCCCAAGTCATAATCGACGTATTTCCTAAACTAGTACCTGAGGTTAAGCGTCTAGCAATTCCCCATCCACCCATGTTGAATTTGGCCATATTGTCTTTAAAAAATGGCTTCCAAAGAGCTTTATTTTCTGCAATAAAACCCGTAACATTTGCTGGACGACCATAATTAAATTGGACATATTCACCTGCACCTGGTAAAAAATCTTCTGTAAAGAAAACATTTCGCTCGTCTTTTGTCCATTTGAATGACGTATTAAGCAGCGCTAAGTCATCCTGCTCTGATTTGCTAAGAACTTTAGCGTTATTATTCCACCAAGCAAATTTGGGATCTAATAATTCATCGATGTTATCCGCACTTTGAGCAAAAACATAGTTGAACCCATTTTCATCATCCACCCCATCCATTTGTACAGCTTGTAAAAAAATCCATCCCGACATATCTCCACTATTTACAGCAGCTTGTGCCACTTTGGATTGGATCATCTGGGCTTTTTCAAAATTTTGAAGGTTTCCTTCCACGCGTACGGAATGTATCGCGTATACACGTTGCGCTTGTGCAACATTGATCGAAATAAGTACGATCGCAAGTAATGATATGATCTTTTTCATTTTAGTCATTTTAGATTTTAATTGATTATTTTTCTCTTACTTCTACTTTCCAAACATCTGTTCTTACCATCGTTCTTGCAGTCGCTGGTACTGGCGATTTAGGAAATAGTCTTTTATAAGTCGACAAATATTCATCCACAGTTATACTGTAAGATTTATCCCAATCTTTAAATAAGTTTCCTGTTACATAATTGTATTCTGAACCATCAGCCACTGGAACAATTAGTCGATTAAAATACCAAGCTGTTCTATTCCCATTTTTTATAAACTCTTGGTGAATGGGCTGATACACTTCCTTTTCTTGTCTCTCATATTCCCCTTCTTTCCCAGGTAGCGCTTTCATGAAATTAACCTCCATATAATCCCCCTCACCACGAAGTGCGGTAACATTTGTATAGATCTCTGTTTTTACCGGTACGCGTAATGACGTATACATATTAGCCATGCCGCTTAAGGTTTTTTCGTCCATCCCTGGAAAGGCTTTTTTCATAAAGTCTGCTGTATTCGTCTTTGAAAAATCATTGATGGAGCTGGCCGACTGAATAGAAACTAGGTCATAGTTAGGATCTCCTGAACTTGTCAAAACACTGTAAAGTGTATAGCTGGCCACATCGCCTTGTTTGATTTTTTCCTTCCAAATCTTAGAAGCATACGATTTAATTAAGCTGATATACTCGGCGGTTTTGCCCCGATCAGACTTGTAATAATTTACTAAATAATAGGTTTGCTTTGTGCTTGTTTGAGCGAATGCAAAGAACACGCTCATGAGTAAGCAGGTGGTTAACATTAGTTTTTTCATAGGTATTAGAATTAGTTTTTTTCCTACTCATAAGGCTTTTCGGTTACGCCCCGTTTTTTAAAGTGGGTTCTAGTCTCCACTGGTATCTTTTAGAAATTAATGAGTTAGCCTATAGAGCCGCGGCGGCTTTAGTACCAGCAAAAATGCTTTCTGCATTTGCATATAAAAGCATGATTTTTGGGTTGTTGAGATGCTTTTCTCAGCAATAAAGAACGCATGTTTATTGCTAACAATCCAACCCGCTTTGTCCCACTTTACGGATTTGGGAACAAATTTATCTATGCCCCTCCCGATGCCTTTCCTCTTAAGTATGCGTTATTCAGAAATCATACCGTTAGCT
>JAIXRT010000010.1 GCA_027485075.1 Cytophagaceae bacterium | reverse complement strand
CCATTCTGAATAATTTTCAGACCGACTTGGAAGGGATTTACTCATCTGTTTTTTTAGCAGTTTTATATTCTAGTCTCATCGTTCTATTTTTGAGTCTGTAGGTTCTAACATTTTTGTTCTATAACTTAGACTAAAATTGTAAAACCTAACGTTATTACATGTAACTTTATCGAACTTTGAACGCCAAAGATACGTTATTGTCGGTAGTTTTAGCTTATAATTTAATCACTTTAGCCATGAAAAATTATTGGAATGCCTTCGTAGTTGTGGCCAGTTTATTGATTTTTTCCGCATGTTCGCTCTCGCAACCCGGATCCCAGCAGTCTTTAGTAGCTGATGATTTATATGATTCTTTTCAAAAACCAGCTTCTGCATATACCCCTAAAAAGAGTTCTCATTACCTCAATCCAGATGAAGATGCGACCTTAATTCAAGAAGAAGAAGGTGTAATGATTCGCGAGGATGAAACCAATTTTTTGAATTCACGTAGTGTTTATGCCAATTCATTTGCTGATGGTTTTGATTCTGGCTTTCGTTCTGGTTTATTTTCGGCTAATCCCTGGAACAATTGGTATACTAATCCTTTCATTACATTTGGTATGGGAGGATTCTATGGTTCGCGCATTATCGCGCCGATCAACGCTTGGGGAATGTATGATCCGTTTTTTAATCCGTATGGCTTCAACTCGCTAAATAGCTTTTATGATCCATTTTTTGGATATAATGCCTTTAATGGATTTCGAAATCCGTTTGGATATGCAGGTTTTGGTATGGGAGGAATTCGATACATGGGCAATTTCAATATGATCAACGTGTATGGTGGGAATAATTACATAGCTCCATCTGTAGGAAACGTAAACCGCCGCGAACCTGTTGCACGCCCTAATCGCGGTCCTCGTGATGCTAGTGCAACGAATCAATATCGCGATGGAAATATGAATAATTCGCCTCGTGGAAGTAATAATTCCTACAATACGCAAGGTACGAATCAGCCTCGTGTGAATAGCAATCAAATAAATTCAGCACCTGTTCAGGCAGCGCCACGACGGAATACCAATTTTGAATATCGATCTGCTCAGCCTCAAACAAATTACGGCCAAAGTCAGCAAAATTATTCAGCACCTTCTTCAAACTATAGCTCAGGAGGATCTTACTCAGGTGGTGGTGGAGGTGGTGGTTCATCTCGTGGTCCAAGATAATTTGTTCATGAAAAAGCTATTTTTACTCTGTGTATGTGTGTTCACAGCAACGCATTTACACGCGCAGATTTATTCGTATCCAAATTTAGCCAGACAATTTAGCACAAGCTATGCAACTGGTTCTGCACGTATGCAAGGACTTGGGGGCAATTATGGGGTACTCGGTGCTGATTTAAGTGCAATTTCGGGTAATCCAGCCGGTCTAGGGTTTTACTCCCGTTCTGAAGTAGGGATTACACTTGGCACGCATGACTCACAAACAATAGCTTCTTATTTAGACCAATCCACCCAAGAATCAAATTCGAGTTTTCGTATCCCTAATTTTGGTGTTGTTATCACGGGAGACTATATGAATCGTTCTGATTGGCGTGGTACGTTCGGTATCGGATATTCACAGCGTGTCATATTTTCACAGCCTTTAAAAATGGAAGGCACCAATAACCGAAGTTCCTATTTGGATAAATTGATTGAGAAAGCAGATAGTCGGTACAACTACGCGGGTGGCAGGGATATCGATGGTAATTTTATTGACGATGAATATGACCCTGATTTTAAAGCAGCAAATACACCTGAGGGAGTAGCCTACCAAACCTTTTTAATTAATAATTCCAATTCGGGGGGCGCACCATTTAGTCGATTTGAGCCTAATTTGCCTACCTATCAAATAGGTTCAGCTACCAATACGGGTTTGGTTTCACAATGGAATATTAGCTATGGCGCAAATTATCAAGAGCGTTTATTTGTAGGTATCGGCCTACATTTTTCTAGATTAAAATCAATCAGCGATTTTAGTTGGACCGAAGAATTTGTTGGTGCCAATTATGTAGCCGGTTTTGAATCTGTTGAAAAGCTTGAAACAACGGGTTCTGGCGTCTCAGCTACCATTGGATTAATATACAAAGTTTCACCTAGTTTGCGTGTTTCGGTTGCTGCGGAAACACCCAAGTATTACGATCAAATGGCCGAACGGCTGACAGGTATTACGTATCCACGTATTTTTGGCGTGCCTTCCGAGTTAGATGGGAAGCCAATTACAATTACCAAAGTTAATCCAGTACGATTATTGCCTAACGAATTTGCGTATCAACTACTGACACCCTTTAAATTTTCAGCTGGTGCAGCCTACTTTTTTGGCAAGCGAGCATTGCTAAGTTTTGATGCCGAATATATGAATTACGACGGAATGCGTGTGGCAGCTACAGAGTTAGGGGCATTTGCCAATCAGCAGTTTAAGGATCGCTATAATGGACAAATTAAGTCTAACTTTCAATCGGTACTTAATATAAAAGCGGGTGCAGAGATTCGTGTCAGCTCCTCTTGGAGCGTGCGCGGTGGCGTTGCCTCCTATGGTCAAATTTTTGCTCCAAGTTATGACTCCATCGATCGAACACAGTTTCAAATCTCAGCTGGTTTAGGGTATCGGACAAATGCTTTTTACATCGATTTGGGTGTTTGGCAGCGGACGGGTAAAGATGCCTATACACCTTATACATTAAAAAATGCGGCCGATTTCAGTTCAGCCGCATTACAAATTACAAATACCCAGATTGTGCTTGGGGGAGGTGTCTATTTTTAGACTGGAATGTATTGTTCTAAAAGCCAAAGAATTTGACTTACGGTAATTTCTCCGTCTACTTGAATATCAGCCTTTTGGTATTCAGGTAGGCGCTCTTGAAATGTTTTCTTGATTGATTCAATAACGACCTCTTCACTTTGAGTTTTGTCTAATAAGGGACGATTGTTGCCTTGCGCTTTATACAATCGTTTGGCCAAATCATTCACATCCACATTCAAAAAGATACTCACCCCATTCGCCTTAATAAAATCCATGTTATCATTAAAACAGGGAACACCACCTCCTGTCGCAATCACCATCGACTGATCCGGCTGGAAGCCATGCAATGTTTTCTTTTCTAATGCTCTGAAGTGCGCCTCCCCATAATTGGAGAATATTTCAGATACGGTTTTTTGTTCTCTCGTTTCAATCAACTTGTCCATATCGGTAAAACTGTACCCTAAATTCCGCGCTAATTCTTTGCCTAATGTACTTTTTCCCGAAGAGGGCATGCCCACTAAATAAATGTTTTTCATTTCTGAACTATTTTAAACTTTGATGAATTTCATCCGCAGATGGAAGGCTATAGGCCGACCATTTTCCTTTAACGGTACCTTGGCTAATAAGCCAAAGACCTGGACTTGAACGAATGATTGTTTTTAATACTTTGGTATCTGCAGATAATGCTGGAAAAGCTAATTGATATTGATGTCTCAATGCATTCACCTCTTCATCCGTAGACGCACTGACTAGCCAAACGGGAATTTTCAATTCGCTAGCTAGTTTGGCAATCGCTGAAAATGCGCTTTCGTGCGTGTGGTGGACATTTGGAACAATGACCAGTGCATGATTTCCTTTGAATAATAATTGCGTGTAGTTAGTCGTATCTCCATCTACCCACAATTGATAATCCGTGATTAAAGGACGGGCTTCTTTTTCATTGATCGCCTGCATCGAAACATACTCAGCTTTTGGATCCGTAGGCATCTCGGTTAATTCCGTTTCTTTGCCATTAATCTTGTAGATATAACTGAATTTTAATTCCTCTCGATTTTTCATGTTGGCAGGAATATTTTCTCCAATGGCATAAGGTAAACTGTCCCAAATAGGTAGAAAAAAGTAGGAATAGGTACCAAATCCAACACTGAGTACTGCACTTATTAAAACCCATTTGCCACTTTTTGAGCGAAGCGTAGGCTTATCTGTCATAAACAGTAAACCGGTCAAGAGTAATAAAAAGATGTCTTTCCCAAATGACGTCCATGGAGTTAATTTAATGGCTTCCCCAAAACACCCACAGTCGGTTACTTTATTAAAATAAGCCGAATAAAACGTCAGAAAGCTGAAAAATAGAATTAACCCAATGAAGCTGTAGAGGATTTTTTTGGTTTGAAAATTAAGCCATAAAGCGATTGCAAGTACTACTTCGGCACTGCTTAACAAGATGGAAAGGAGTAAGGCTTGCGGAATGAGTAATTTCCAAAATCCAGACATCCATGGGAAATCAACCGAAAACACGTCAAAATATTCCTCCAACTTAAGTTGAGTTCCTATTGGGTCATTTAGTTTAATGAGCCCCGAAAAAAGAAATAATCCTGCCAGTAGGAATGTGGCAATTTGACGGGTTAGTTTCATGTGACCTATTGTTGTTGGGCCATTTGTATTTGCCCTTGTTTTAGTTGAATGAGGCAGAATACAGCATAGTTCAGCATATCTTGGTAGTTGGCTTCCACTCCCTCTGAAACGAGTGTAACTCCTTGATTGTTTTCAATTTGCTTGGTCCGGAAAATTTTCATGAGGATCAAATCGGTCATGCTGCTGATGCGCATATCGCGCCATGCTTCACCGTAATCATGATTTTTATTTCGTAATAATTCCAGGGTAAT
>JAIXRT010000154.1 GCA_027485075.1 Cytophagaceae bacterium | reverse complement strand
TGAAAAAGAAGCAGAACAAGAATAACTAATATTCCAATTATGTCAATTACAGCCGCAGACGTTAATAAATTACGCCAAATGACTGGCGCCGGTATGATGGATTGCAAGAAAGCTTTGACAGAAGCCGATGGCGACTTCGAAGCAGCCGTAGACATCCTACGTAAAGCAGGTCAAAAAGTAGCAGCGAAACGTGCCGACAATGAAACAAATGAAGGTGTTGTTTTGATCGCTATGAACGCAGATCACTCAAACGGTAAGTTAATTGCCCTTGCATGTGAGACTGAGCCAGTTTCTAAAGTAGATGCTTTCAACGATTTAGCTAAAAATATCTTAGCTGCAGCCGTGAAATCTCACGCGCCATCTGCACATGATTTATTAGCTGAGCCTTTAGCTGATGGCCGTTCTGTAGAAGGACACATCATCGACCTAACTGGTAAAATTGGTGAGAAAATCACGTTAGCAGCGTACGAAAATATCTCAGCTGAGAAAGTAGTTTCTTACATCCACTCGAACAACAAAATCGGCGTTCTTGTCGCATTCGAAAACGTTCAAGGCGTAGATGTTGCAGAAGTTGGTAAAGACATCGCGATGCAAATCACGGCAATGAAACCAGTGGCTTTAGACAAAGACGGTGTTGATGCTGAAACAATCGAGCGTGAAATCGAGATTGGAAAAGACCAAGCACGTCAAGAAGGAAAGCCAGAAGCTATGTTGGAGAAAATCGCTGTAGGTAAATTAGAGAAGTTCTACAAAGAGTCTACGCTATTAAACCAACAGTTCGTGAAAGATTCATCGATCACGATCCGTCAATATGTTGAATCAACGCAAAAAGGTCTTACGATCTCGTCTTTCAAACGTATCGCTTTGGTATAATTTAACCACCAGAATCATCAAAAGACCAGCCGAAACGCTGGTCTTTTTTTTGTGTAAAATTTCCCACAAAAGCCGTAAATCACGTTTGAAAAAATGACAGACATTTTCTAAATTGTAAACAAATTACGTTTAGTCAAAATCAGTACGCATGGGCCATATAGTCATTTTAGGAGGAGGAGAAAGTGGTGTTGGCGCAGCCCTTTTAGCCCAATCAAAAGGCTTTAGCGTTTTTCTTTCCGACCAAGGAAAACTAAAAGAACATTACCAAGATCAGTTACGCAGCCAATCAATTCCATTCGAATCCGAAAAGCATACCGTATCCGAAATTTTAAAAGCGGACGAAATTATCATCAGTCCCGGAATTCCTGAGAAAAGCGAACTCGTACAAACCATTAAGAAACAAGGAATACCCCTCGTTTCTGAAATTGAATTTGCCGCACGCTACACCAAAGCAAAATTGATCGCTATCACCGGAAGCAACGGCAAAACGACAACCACCCTACTCACCTACCACTTGCTCAAAGAAGCCGGATTCAACGTAGGCCTAGCCGGCAACATCGGACAAAGCTTTGCTAAACAAGTCATGGATGACAGCTTTGATTATTTCGTACTCGAAATATCTAGCTTCCAACTAGATCGTTGCTTCGACTTTAAACCGGACGTGGCCGTACTCATTAACATCACGCCCGATCACCTCGATCGCTACGAATATAAATTTGAAAATTACATTCACTCCAAATTCAGAATCTTCCAAAATGCAAACGCGCAAACCGCGTGTATCTATTGGGGAGATGACGAAGTGATCCAACAATACCAGGATTTAATTCCGAAAGCAGCACATCTGAAGGCCATTCATTTTGGCCAACAAGCCAGTGCGGCAAATATCACCGATGATGCGATTCAGTTTGCGTTTGGCAAAATTGAACGTGCTACGGCCCCGATTCAAGGACCACATAATGCCATCAACATGGCTGCTGCCGTTTTAGCGGCTACCGAAGCTGGCGTGTCTTGGTCTGACATTCAAGCAAATCTAGGCTCATTTCAAAATGCACCGCATCGATTAGAACCTTGCGGTAACTGGCAAGGAATTCAATTCATCAATGACTCAAAGGCCACTAATGTGGACGCTGTATTCTATGCGCTAAACTCCTTTCAAAAGAATTTAATTCTGATAATCGGTGGGGTAGATAAAGGAAACGAATACGACGTCCTAAACGATTTAGTCAAATCTAAAGTCAAAGGCATGATTTGTTTGGGGACAGATAATGCTAAATTAATGGCCCATTTTGGCGACCGAGTACCTCAGATTATGTCGACAGATTCATTAGAAACTGCCGTGTCGACTAGTATGCAATGGGGCGAATCAGGAGATATCGTACTCCTCTCGCCTGCCTGCGCTAGTTTTGATTTATTTAAAAATTACGAAGACCGCGGGGATCAATTTAAGGCAACCGTTAACCGATTAACTCATGGAAGCTAGAATAACCAATTTTATCAAAACCCGTTTAGCAGGCGATTACCAAATTTGGTTTATCGTTTTTCTACTAAATATTTTTGGCTTACTTATTCAATTTTCTGCCAAAGGAAAGATGTTTATGGGTGGCCCCATGGTCCCTATTTTTAACATCGCTAAATCGATATTCCTGCTTGCGGGATCCTTCGCCATCATGTCTTGGATTTCCCGCCAAAACTACCTGCGCGTCACCAAGTACAGTAACATCTTCCTGATTTTTTCTTGGATTCTCATTCTCGTTGCTTTCTTCTTTGGCGAAAATAAAGGTGGAGCAAGCCGCTGGATCGACCTAGGATTTATCAGTTTCATGCCCTCCGATATGGCGAAACTATGCTTAACGATGAGTTTGGCGAAGATCTTTTCAACCCGGCAAGCTGATCAGAGTGCCTATAATTTCGGTGTAATCTTAGTTATTCTAATCCAAGTAGGAATCACCTGCTTCTTGGTCATGTTATCTAATTTCTCGACAGCCATTTTGATTTTCCTAACAAGTATCGTCCTAATGATTTTTGGTCGAGTTCCTTTCAAATCAATTTTCCTGATTGTAGGCATTGTGGGATTTATAGCCGGCTCAGTTGTAACGTTAGGTATCGGCCAGCGGGCAGCCACGGTAAAAGCACGTTTGGCAACTTACGCGCAACGTACGCTTTCATCAGATAAAAATGGTTTAAAGAGCTTAGAAGATAAAGACGAGAATTACCAACTTAAACGTAGCTGGTACGCCATCGCTACCGGTGCACTCATCCCCAAAGGACCCGGTAACAGTCAATATCGATTCATCTTATCCCAAGCAGAATCGGATTTCGTGTATGCCATTATTTTAGAAGAGTATGGTCTCATTATGGGACTAGCTATACCGCTGCTATTTCTCTGGTTTATGTGGCGAGGCTCCTCTGTGATTCGCTATAGTGGTAAACCACTCGGAGGTTTGCTGTCAGCCGGCTTAACATTTTCCATCGTGATTCAGGCGTTCATTAACATGCTTGTGGCGGTGGGTGCAGGTCCTGTGACGGGCCAACCGATGCCTATGATTTCTGCGGGAGGAACGTCACTTGTATTTACAGCACTTAGTATTGGTCTAATTCTATCCATTAGTCGCGATAAAGAAATGGAAACCAAAGACCTTAAATCAGTTATTTAGTGAGCATTAAACGAATCATCATTTCTGGAGGCGGAACTGGAGGACATATTTATCCAGCCATCGCCATCGCCACGGCACTAAAGGACCAAGATCCCTCCCTCGAATTTCTATTCGTGGGCGCTGAAGGCAAAATGGAAATGGAAAAAGTTCCCAAAGCAGGATTCCGTATTCAAGGTTTACCGATCGTAGGCATTAACCGCCAGCACATGGCCAAAAACCTACTATTCCCCTTTAAGCTTCTTCAAAGCCTGCGCAAAGCATTCCAAATTATTGCTGAATTCAAACCCGATGTAGCCATCGGGGTGGGTGGATATGCCTCAGGACCGATGTTAATTGCTGCTTGGGTCAAAGGAATTCCTTTCTTCATCCAAGAACAAAATTCGTTCGCAGGCATCACCAATAAAGCACTTAGCGGCAAAGCCAAACATATTTTCGTTGCTTACCCTGGCATGGAAAAATTCTTCGGAAAAGATAAAATTACCTTATCCGGAAATCCGGTACGCAAAGACTTAATTGACCTCGCGGGGAAAAAAGAAAAAGCATGTGCCTTTTTTGGTCTTGATCCGAATAAAAAAACGATCCTGGTTATAGGTGGTAGCCAAGGTGCTCGAAGCATCAATCTAGCCATTCAAAACGGATTAGCGGACATTGCGAAAGCAGATGTTCAGTTAATCTGGCAAACAGGGGTGTCGTTCGAAAATGAGGCAAAAAAGGCCTCAGGGGCCACTAATGGAATCAAAAATTATGTATCGGCCTTTATTTATGAGATGGATTTAGCGTATGCGATGGCCGACTTAGTTGTTTCCCGTGCTGGGGCGCTCAGTGTTTCTGAAATTTGTTTGGCAGGAAAACCGAGTATTTTGGTTCCGTTCCCGAATGCCTCCGAAGATCATCAAACAGAAAATGCCAAAAGCCTCGTTAACAATGGGGCTGCACGCCTCGTGCTAGATAAAAATGCGCAAGCAGATTTGGTACCTACTGCATTAAAGACATTATCAGATAAAACGGGTTTAACCGAATTAGGACTTCAGAGCTTAGCTATGGGTAAACCCTACGCGGCCACAGAAATCGCACAAGCTATATTAAACGACATGAATCCATGCGCATAAACGTTTCCATGACAGACTTGAAACAAGTCTACTTTCTAGGCATCGGCGGCATCGGGATGTCGGCCATCGCTCGCTGGTTTCTATACAACGGATACCCCGTGGCTGGCTACGACAAAACCGAAAGCCCATTAACGCGCACCCTCGCTAGTGAAGGGATGGTCATTCACTACGAAGATTCAGTCGATCAAATTCCGGCGATCTGCTTAGCTGAACCTGAGTCGTGTCTGTTTATTTATACGCCAGCGATTCCTGCCAACCACATTGAAAAGAATTATTTGTTGGCGGCCAACATACCCTTGTGGAAGCGTTCGCAGATTTTGGGTTGGATCACGGAACAAATGCCTACGCTAGCCGTGGCTGGGACACATGGGA
>JAIXRT010000085.1 GCA_027485075.1 Cytophagaceae bacterium | reverse complement strand
GTAGCAGATGCTTTAGCTAATTCAACGGAGCATTTGAAAAGCTTCTTACGTAAATCGGCTTTCAGCGAAAAATATGAATTCGAATTACCTGCCGTGGCAACGACAGCATTTAAAAGAGATACATTTAATATCGTACAATATGGAGCTAAGCGCGCGGTAGGGGTATTGAATACAGGGGCGATCCAACAGGCGATACAAGTTGCCAGCCAGCAAGGCGGTGGGGTTGTCTTAATTCCTGCTGGATTCTGGATTAGTGGACCGATATCTATCTTGTCGAATGTGAATTTACATTTGGCGCAAGGTGCTGTTTTGCAGTTTAGTGATAATCCTAAAGATTATCCGTTGGTGCGCACAAATTGGGAGGGTGTAGATGCGATTCGGGCTCAATCGCCTATATCGGCTGTGGGGGCACGAAACATTGCGATTACGGGTTTTGGGGTGATAGATGGAGCGGGTGAGGCATGGAGACCGGTTAAGAAAGGGAAAATGACAGCGGGAGAATGGGATAAATTGGTTCGTTCAGGAGGAGTATTGGATCCTAAAAAAGAAACCTGGTACCCGTCGGCAGGGGCGTTAAAAGCATCTACGATGGATCGTCCAGGTGTGGTTGCAGCAGGATTTACGGAGGCAAATACGGAGGAAATTAAAGAATTTGTCCGGCCGAATATGATCAGTTTGCGCGAATGCGAGCAAGTATTATTGGAAGGTGTAACTTTTCAAAATTCACCAGCCTGGAATATTCACCCACTGCTTTGCAAGCATTTGACGGTTGAAAATATAACGGTAAAGAATCCTTGGTTTGCGCAGAATGGCGATGGGATTGATATTGAATCTTGTGAGTTTGTTTCTGTTCGTAATTCGCGTTTCGATGTGGGCGATGATGGAATTTGTTTGAAATCTGGCAAAGATGCGGAAGGCCGTAAACGCGGTCGGCCAAGTGCACATATCATGATTGAGAATTGTGTTGTATTCCATGGTCATGGTGGAGTGGTGGTGGGAAGTGAAATGTCGGGAGGGGTGCATGACTTGTATGTACGAAACTGTCAGTTTTTAGGAACGGATGTAGGATTACGATTTAAAACAGCACGTGGACGGGGCGGTGTCGTGGAAAACGTGTTTATTCGTGACATTTCAATGAAAAATATAGCTGGTGAGGCGATTCTATTTGATATGTATTATCAAGGGAAAGATCCGGTGGCAACTTTTGGTGATGGAGGGGAGACTCCTAAAATTGAATTGTTGCCTGTCAATGAAGGAACGCCACAGTTTAAACATATTTTCGTTGAAAATGTAGTTGCCAAAGGAGCCGAAACTGGATTGTTAATTCGCGGCTTACCCGAAATGCCGATTCACCATATCAATCTAAGTAATTTGGATATCGAAAGTGTGCAAGGATACCGGGTAATTGAGGCGAGGGATATTGTCTTGAAACAAGCAAAATTTACGGAAACTGGGGCGAAAAAATCGGAGTTATTTCATGTGAAAAACTGGAAAATTAACTAACCCCTTACCTTTGCCAATCCTCCAAGGTTTGGCAAAGGTAGGAGGAAAATAGTTCAACTAATTGATAATTTTATGGCATATCCATCTATTTATGATATCTCTACGACACAATTACTCCATGCGCGAATCGATAAGCTAACTGAAAATTCTAAAGGAGTTTGGGGCAAAATGACAGTTGGGCAAATGTTATCACATTGTGCTGTTCCTTATGAGCAAATTTTAGGAATAAATACGATCCAACCTCCTATGTTCATGCGAATCATTTTGAAATTATTTCTCAAAAAATCCATGATTAACGAAGTCCCGTATAAACAAAATTTGCCAACTGCCCCAAGCTTTATTCGTACGGAACAATTTGACGTAACTGAAGAAAAGATCAGATTAAAAGACCTTATCAAAACCATTCAAGAAATGGGCGCGGAAAAATTAGCTGAAACTCCTTCGTTAAGTTTAGGAAAACTGACAGCAACAGAATGGAATAATTTGCTGTATAAACATATCGATCATCACCTCAAACAATTTGGTGTTTAGCCTACCTTTGCCAATCCTCCAAGGTTTGGCAAAGGTAAGGGGGAAAAACTTCAAGTAACTGATATTTTTACTTGCGAAAAATCAAAATACTTGGATCAGTTACAAAGCGCCCAGATTGATCCCCATACAGCGCCAAACCTCCCCGGGTAGACTCAAAACGAAGCACTAATTTTCCCGTTTTCAAAGCTGCCTGCCAGGCAGCTGGAGGAATAACACCCTGCACCAAATACCCATATGTTCCCGCCTCATCCAATTTTTTATTCCGCGCCTGATAATGCCACGAAAGAACTCCCTGGTGATCAGCTGGGTCATCCGCTAAAACCGTCTCTAACGTCAAAATTCCATTAGCAAAAACACGCATCGAGGAAGAAGAAGGATACATATCCGTCTGTGGGTAGGCGTTTGGATTAACACTAGGGTCAAAAGTCCCTTTCCCCAACATATAATCCCCATCCATTTTACCACCATCTGGTCGATCCTTTCCCAAAATTGGTTTAGAAGACGCCTCCACCATAAATCGAACCTCGGCAATATCACTTCCAGAAATCGGTAATTCATATTCAAAATAACCGGCACCTGCCCCATTTACCTTTTGGCCCAAAACTCCGGTCCATTGCTTTTCCGGCCACAAAGAAGCGCTATAACGCTCAACAGGAATAGAAACAAATTCCATTTTGGGATTCGAAGGCTTTAAATTTCCTTCTTCAACAATGACATGGCCAAAATTCCGATGTAACACTTTTCCCGCAACATCCATTAAAACAAATGAAAGGGTATTCACGGATTTATCTTTTGGTAAAACAACGGAAAGCGAATCCAAAGCCTTCACATCCCAAGGAGCAAACTTGAGAGGTACCTCCTTCGTCCAATGCGTTTGCTTTTCTCCCCATGCCGTCACACCAGCAAACGAAATTTTCAAACGTAGCCCACCTGACAAATCCGTCATAGATGACAGATGAAGTGGAATCTTGATTGTTTGGCCAGCCTTCCCAGCCCAGGTAATTTCCTGACCCGTCGATACATAAAACGGCCCATGCAAATCCTTCAATGTCATCCCGGGCACAATTGCACCCAACCCAGTTTCCTTCTCCGTCCGATCAAATTTATAATAGCCATTCCACTCATTAATCACATCATGATGTTCCGTATACAACCAACCAGCCATCTTCGGATGATTCCGAAACGAATTCATCGCCTTATGATAATCAAACGTATAATCCACATCACCCGTACTTCCCTGATATCCCCACACATTCCCAAACTCCGAATTAATCATCGGCTGCGACCCTTGCACATAGCCCTTTTCAAAATTCCATTGACTCCCCGGAAATACATTTTTAGATTGATCAGCCATCACTTGATCCCACTCATAACCAGCCTGATACGCATGCCAAGACTGAATATCCGTCTCCGTATGCCCCCGACCACAACAAATCGAATTGTCCTCCACAAGACGTGTTGGATCTAAGGATTTTGCCAAACGATAAACCGAAGCCACCCACTTTTGTGTTTCAGGCGTATAAACAGACTTCTTATCCTGCTTCGTAAACAAACCCCATGTCTCATTAAATGTAATCCAAGAAAAAATCGCCGGATGATTAAAGTCACGCTTCAACATCTCATGTAAGGTATATTCTGTCTCTCGACGCATATCGGCATCCGGCTCGCCCCAAGAATTTGGGACGTCCGACATCACCAATAACCCCAACTTATCAGCCCAATATAATTTGCGTGGAATGTCCACTTTGATGTGCGTCCGAATCCCATTCAACCCGATTCGCTTACTGCGAATGATTTCATCTTTCATAAAGGCGTCAGAAGGAAAGGTATAAAATCCATCAGCATGGTAACTTTGGTCAAGGGCCAACTGTAGATAAACAGGCTTATTATTCAATGCGATGTAAGGAATCTTAGAACCTGGCAACGGCGTCACCGAAATCTTCCGAAAACCGAAATACCCTTTCACCTGATCATTCCCTAAACTCAACGACAAATCATACAAATATGGATCTTCCAATGACCATAAACGCGGTTTAGCTAATTTCAATGTAAGCTCCGCAACAGATGCTCCTTTCTTCACAGGCATGCTAGCCGACTGCCCATTAGCTAGTCTAACCTGTAAAACAGCATCTTTTGAAGCAGCAGTAGCTAAGTAGGTTTTGATCCGAACAGAGCCCTTGTCAATATCCGGATAAACCGCATAATGGTCAATGTAATCCGATCCCCGAGCATCCAAAAAGACCGTCTGCCAAAGCCCCCGCGCATTCCCATACCCCTGCTTCCCATATAAGGTAAACATCCGCCGCTTATCATCCACGCGAATATCGACCGATTGAATCCCTACTTTCAAAAATGAAGTGACGTCAAAATCAAACGGCGTATATCCACCTTTATGTTCCCCAACAAACCGACCATTCACATACACAGATGTATGCCAATCGGATGCACCAATGTTCAAAAACACACGCTTAGAACCCCACACGGCAGGCACTTGAAATGATCGATGATACCACGCCACATCGGCATCATCCTTCACACCAGAAAGCTTCGATCCCCATGGGAAAGGAACCTGAATTTTATGCGCAAATTTGGAAGGAATAACAAAGGTAGAATCAAAAGTAAAATCCCACGAACCATTTAAATTCAACCACTGTGACCGCATTAAATCAGGCCTTGGATGTTCCGGAAGGGGTTGAGATGTTTTCTGAGCAAATGCAACTGAGTTAGCCCCTAATAATAGGAGTATCAATAGTTTTTTCATAGGTTTAGATTTACGCAAGGTTATTATGCGAGAAACAAATTTGGCAAATTTTCTGATTGTTTCAGCTAATTTTTAATTTAATAGGTAATTTTACGGCCATGAGTCAATTAGAAGAATTAAAAAAGAAGATCCCTACACAAATAGCTGTAATCGGAGGAGGAAGTTGGGCAACAGCACTCGTTAAAATATTATCTGAAAACCAGGTCAAAATTAAATGGTGGATCCGCCGTAAATCAGACGTTGACTTCATTCGTAAATACAACCACAATCCAAGCTACCTGACAGATGTAGCTATCAACCCCCGCAAAGTAAAAACATACAGTAAAATGTCTGATGCCTTAGCTGGCGTTGAATATATCATTTTAGCTGTACCCGCTGCATTTATTCCAGCCACCTTAAAAGATTTAAACCAAAAACACTTCGAGGGAAAGAAAATTGTATCCGCAATTAAGGGTATGATTCCAGAAGAAAATTTGTTGGTTACTGACTGGATGGAAAAAGCATTTAATGTGCCCATCAGCCAAACATGTGTCATTGCTGGCCCATGTCACGCGGAGGAGGTCGCACTCGAAAAACAGTCCTATTTGACTATTGCATCGCCTTCTTTGGCGGTTGCGCAATCCTTTTCGAATTTACTGAACAGTCGATTTTTGCAGGCACATGCCATCGAAGATCTCTATGGCGTTGAATATTGCGCAGTTATAAAAAACATAATAGCGATTGCTTGCGGAATTACACGTGGGTTGGGATTTGGTGACAACTTTCAGGCGGTACTGGTCAGTAACGCCATGCAAGAAATTAAGATTTTCTTAGATGTGGTTTACCCCGAAGCAAAACGTGACCTAAACAGCTCTGGATATCTTGGGGACTTATTAGTCACGGCTTATTCGCAATTTTCGCGTAACCGTACGTTTGGAAACATGATTGGTAAAGGATATTCCGTTAAATCTGCGCAGATTGAAATGAACATGATCGCAGAAGGGTATTATGCCGTTAGAAGTATTTATTCGATTTCCCGTCAGCACCACATTCACCTTCCCATCATCGAGGCTGTCTACAACATCGTTTACGAGAAGGCAAATCCGCAAGTGGAAATGAACAAGTTAAAAGGTTTCTTAAAGTAAGAAAGACTTAATTAAGGCCGCCGTTGATGCCAAAGATTCTTGCGATGGTTTCAACTTTTCTTGCGAAAAATTAATGTCCAACATCCGATTCATGGGTACCAAATGCACATGCGCATGCGGAACTTCCAGGCCAATAACAGCCACACCTACCCGCTTACATGGAATCGCCTTTTTGATTGCAGGCGCTATTTTTTGCGCAAATTTCATCAAGTCCCCCAATAGCTCCGGTTCCAAATCAAAGATATAATCAACCTCCTGCTTGGGAATAACGAGAACATGCCCTTCGACTAAGGGCATCACGTCAAGAAAGGCCATAAACCGATCATCCTCGGCGATCAAATGACACGGGATTTCTCGATTCACAATTTTGGTAAATATCGTCGCCATATTAGTCGATACGTTTAAGATTACACTTGGTAATCGGCTTAATAATCAAAGGTACCTTTTCCAATTTCACCGCATCACTATCTAAACCAAAATACTTATCCTCCGAGTGCGTAAACTGCTTCACAAAGAAGTGTGCTTTCATGACCAAACGATCCATAAATGGCATCTCATTGTCATAAGACAAGAATTTCTCTAGGACAACAAATCGGAAATCACCGATCACATTTTGCTCATTTAATGATTTATAACGTGACGTAATATCCACTTCTCCCCGAGCAACCATCTCCTCAACAACCTTACGGAAGTATAAATTAATGCGTTGCTCAACACGGAAGCCCAACTTGAAATTCACTTTAATAATATCATCACGCTCAATCACCGTCACTTTATAATCCATGGTATACGGATCATCCATAGTATCCACGTGAACAAACCAGTAGATATCCGCTTTCTTCGGTCGGCGTTGAAAAATCGAATAAATAATCTTTGATTCAATATCCGTCACCCGAGCGGCATTGGACATAAAGACTAAGTGAGTTGCGTATTTTGGAATTGTTTCATCCTTACTTAGTTCTTTGAGCGGCTCGATGTAGTCGGCCAATTTCTCATATTCGGTCAACTTTTTCTTAATGCGTGTGGCACGGAACCAAACCCACATAAGTAGAATGATTACTCCGGCAATAAATAAAGATACATAACCACCATGCCAGAACTTTTGGAGATTCGCAACTAAGAAAGCCCCCTCTAAGGATACATAAACCACTAAAAATAATAAGATCCACCACATGTCAACCTTCTTGATATGCAGGTAATAGGCCATCAAAGAAGTTGTCATTAACATCGTCATCGTAATTGCCAGTCCATAGGCAGCTTCCATATTCGCTGATTCCCGAAACCACAAAACAACACCTACGCAACCCATCCAAAGCAATAAATTAATCGAAGGAACATACAATTGACCTTTTTGATCTGATGGATAAATCAAACGAACACGTGGCCAGAAGTTCAATCGTATGGCCTCTGAAATCAATGTAAATGAACCTGAAATCAAGGCTTGCGATGCAATCACGGCGGCTGCAGTGGCCAACATGATTCCGGAGAATAAAAACTGGACCCCTAATTCCGATTTCAACAATTCAAATATTGGTTTTTTAACTCCCAATAAGGTTCCATTTTGTGACAATAACCAAGCTCCTTGTCCAAAATACTGTAGTAACAAGGCTATCTTGACAAATATCCAAGAAACACGAATGTTGTCACGACCGCAATGGCCTAAATCAGAATAGAGCGCTTCTGCTCCCGTGGTACATAAAAATACAGCTCCCAAACTCCAGAAACCAGCTGTTCCCGACTGGTGCGTCGTTAATAACTCCCAGGCATATGTTGGATTAATAGCCCGCAAAATAGACCAATCATTTTCGATACCAAGTAACCCAGTAAAGGCTAACATGCCGAACCAGGCCAACATAACAGGACCAAAAAACTTGCCAACAATCTTAGTACCTAATATTTGGAACAAGAATAAACCAGATAAAATAACGATAACTAATGGCACGGTATCCGTCACAAAAGGCGTTCCATCTGCATGATGCAACATGCGAAGACCTTCTACCGCTGAAGAAACCGAAATAGGCGGCGTAATGATCCCATCGGCTAAAAGTGTGGCGCCACCGATAATTGCAGGTAAGGTTAACCATTTGGCATGCCGACGAACCAACGCGAATAATGCAAAGATTCCACCTTCTCCTTTGTTGTCTGCACGCAGGATTAGAATAACATATTTTAAAGTTGTTTGCAATGTCAAGGTCCAAAAGATACAGGATAACCCTCCTAAAACCGTTAACTCATTAATCGGCTTATCGCCAATGATGGCCTGCATTACGTAGAGTGGAGATGTTCCAATATCCCCATAAATGATACCCATGGCTACCAGAAGGCCGGCAGCCGTCATTTTATTCTTGTGTTTGTGTTCCATTCAACCTAGGATAGTAAAAGTTTTTCCAAATAGAGACGCTTTAACGTAAGAGTACAAAAAATGCCTAAAATTGTACTATTTCATACCATTTTCTTGAAATATTTCAAGAAGTGGAGGCAAATATAGTTCAATGTTTTTGATATCAAATAAGGATCAAATTTTTTTAATCAAAAGCCTGATGGCATGGGATTTAGCGCGTATAGTAATACCCGAAAATGATATTCATTTCGTCTTCTGAGGTGAGACCAAAGCTAATGTCTTTCGATGTATCATTCACATATGTTACCACCGAAGTTAAGCCTTCACCGGCTTGCAAATTGATAGGGACTTCGTAGTTAATTACTTTAGGATGCTCCCAATCGGTGTTTTCGTAAATTATTTCACCATTTCTCGCCCCACCTTTAATACGAATTTGAAACAACTTACCCTTTGCGTGAAAATGAGATGTAAGGGAAACAACCACGACATCTTTATCAAATTTAAAATCACGCGTTATCGTAGTCGTCTGTTTAGCAGGTAGCGTAAAATTAGTAACACCAAAATCAATCATCTGAACTACTTTTTTAACTTGATCCGCAGGCACCGTATATAGGTTCACGTAATTTTCACCATAAAGCGGCTCCTTCGTTCGATTAAAGTAATGTGGATTCAAATCAACTGAAGCGTTCGCGGGTAATTGAAGGGCCATTCCTGCTGGGAATGTATAATCTGAATTGGGATCCGTACCACCGCCTAAAAAAATATGATTCGACATTTGCAGAAATGTTAAAATATTTAGAGAGTTGTCTAAATTTCTTAAATCGCGAATCTCGTCTTCTTTAGGTAGCACCGATTTATTTCTGAAATCATAAATAACCATGTGGTGGCTATTTGACCGTGACTTTAACTTAATGCGGGACACATACACAGGAGCCGCGTTATTCAAGGGCCTGCGCACAAATAGTTCACGCTCAAAATTTGGAGGGACAACAAAGCGCTCAACCTTCAACTGAACACCCGCTTTGCCTTCTTCGGCTGGTGATGGCAGGGGTATAAAATTCGCATCCTCAACAAAACTTGGCGTTTGATCATCTAACAAAGTTGGATCCGCCACCTCGCCAGCTAATGGCGCACCTGCATCGATCCATTTTTGAACAAATGAGAGTTGACCCTTACTGATTGGCTTTCCGCCTAAAGGCATGGGTGCACCATAATTAACTAATCCATGATGTGCTAAATCCCAATTTAACTTATGAAAAAACAAACTTTCGTTCGAAGCAAACTTCTTAACTCGCGGAATAGACCGAGCCAAGGCTGCTGCATTGACAGATGGCACACCTACGAGATTTGCATACGCTTTCCCTTTTACCAAAATAAGCTTATGCTGAGCGAAGCTGGCATCTTTCTCTGAAAAATGGCATCCAGAAGTCGCACAACTTGGCGTTAAAAATTTATCTTGCAATGCATCGAACGAAGCAATTACCTTGGATTCAGGTGCTGGCGTCACACCCGGATCCGTAGCCTCCTTAGAACAGGCAAACGCTAAAATAGAAACGAACAACCACCCTTTTTTCATCGTAAATAATACATATCATGTTGTTCTCCCGGCTCAATCCGTAAGACACGCCCAAGTACAAGTAAAACTAATTTACGCGAGGCAAGCCAACTAGGTAAACCTGATTTTAAGGTAAATTCAGCTAATGTAATCACCTCATTTTCGCGCAAATATTCCATTAACCATTTCTCTGAATCTCCATAAGCAAATGTTAATCCCGGCTCATTCTCACGCCTCAAAATTTGCTTCATTTCTTTACTTGCTTTCACCGTCCGGTCTTTGACCCGCACATAACAAACCGGGTTAGGGTCCGATTCCAACTGTACAAAATGCGGTTTATCCACACTCTCAAAGACGTGATAAACAAGTACGGAACGTCCATTCTCCAAAGGAATCCGGTATACGTTATAGGTAAATGCAGGAAAACAATAGGTATTTATGGCCTTTTCTAACAAGAACTGATCTTCCTCAACAAACTTAGAACCTTCAATGTGTCCTTCATCCGAAACTCCCACAAATAAATGTCCGCCGTCTGAATTCGCAAAAGCAACCAACTCTTTGATAATCTTTTCTGGAAACTTTACTTTCATCTTAAACTCCAACCGCTGCCCCTCTCCATGGCGAACCAAATGCTTCAGATTGCGCAAATCCAAAAATAGATCTGCATCTTCTCCAGACACTTCATCCAACAATATTTCATTCCCTGTGCGCATGGTAGTAAAACTCATTTCAATTTAACAAAGTTTTAAAACATTCACATTTTATTTTACTTAGTATAGCAATTCAATAGACTTTGTATATCTTTGTCAAAATTTTAGTAAATGATCCCGGAAAATTTCGAAAAATCACTTCTACCTTTATCTCTTGACGAAAGAATCGCCCAAATCGCTCTTCTTTTTCAAGGTCAAAAATTGGTATTTTCCACCTCATTTGGACAAGAAGACCAAGCGATTACCTACGCAATCGCTTCGCAAAAATTAGCCATTCAAATTTTTACATTAGACACCGGTCGGCAATTTCAAGAGTCCTATGAACTCATCGACCTAACGGTCAAAAAATTAGGATTCAACCTGACCACCTTTTTCCCGCAAACAGCTGCTGTGGAAGAACTCGTAGCTAAAAAAGGGTTTAACTCGTTCTACACATCGGTTGAAAACCGTAAGGAATGTTGTTTCATCCGCAAAATAGAACCCTTAAACCGAGCCCTTCAAGGTGCACATGTGTGGATTACGGGATTGCGCGCAGAACAATCAGAGAATCGGGCCGAGATGCCCATGATTGAGTGGGATGCTCAGAAGAACCTATATAAAATCAATCCACTGATTGATTGGTCTTTTGAAACGCTTGAAAAATACTTAACTGAACATAAAATACCCCAAAACCCGCTACATAAAAAAGGGTTTGTATCGATCGGATGTGCACCATGCACACGTGCGATTAGTGAAGGTGAGCATCCCCGCGCAGGTCGCTGGTGGTGGGAAAATTCACAAAAAGAATGTGGTTTACACGCCTAATAGTTGTTTATGAATACGTACCAAGATAAAATCGGCCATTTCCCACGTCAGCTTGAAGATGAGTCCATCTACATTATGCGCGAGGTTGCCGCACAATTTGAGCGCCCTGCTTTGCTTTTTTCTGGCGGGAAAGATTCCATTACCCTCGTTCGCCTAGCCCAAAAGGCATTCTTTCCAGGTAAAATTCCATTCCCACTGGTACACATTGACACAGGCCACAACTTTCCAGAAACGATCGAATTTCGGGATTGGTTAGCCAAAGAAACAGGAGCTGAATTAATTGTGCGTTACGTGCAGGATTCGATCGACCAAGGGAAAGCCAAAGAAGAATCTGGCAAATACGCCTCGCGCAATGTCTTGCAAACGGTAACGCTGTTAGATACGATTGAGGAATTTAAGTTTGATGCATGTATAGGTGG
>JAIXRT010000022.1 GCA_027485075.1 Cytophagaceae bacterium | reverse complement strand
GAAATATAATCGCCCAACGAACGATTCAATTCCTCTTCATCGTGTACCTCGAGTAAGGTTTCCATTCCTAATGAACGCGCTAGCGAACCTAATGTTTTGATTTCCAGCGGGCTTAATGCCGCAGCGATCAACAAAACCACATCCGCACCCATCGATTTCGCCTCAATGATTTGATATGCATCGATCATGAAGTCCTTTCGCAAAATAGGTGTGTTGGGATTAGTCCGACGTGCCAAATCAAAGTCGGCATAGGTACCTCCAAAATACTGCGCATCTGTGAGCACTGACAAACAGGCTGCCCCAGCATTGACATATCCACTTGTCACTTCGTCTACTCCCATGGAATCATTGATGATACCCTTTGACGGAGATTTACGTTTGAATTCCGCAATGATACCCGTAGAAGCTGGTTGGACCAAAGACATGGCCAACGAGTGACAAGCACGGGCAAAATAGCCCTGCTTTTCCAATGCAGCGATAGAAACGCGCGCTTTGGCAGCGGCGACTTCCTCTCGTTTGGTGGCAATGATTTGATCTAAAATACTCATATCCTTAGTTATAGAGACGCGATACTTCGCGTCTATTTATTTTCTCGACCCTCCGCGACTTAATCCATTATAAACTTCTTGAATACCTGAAAAGCTTTTCCGCTTTCCAACGACTCTTTGGCCATGGCAAAACCATCCGTTAATGACGGCGCTTTCTCCGCAACCCATAACGCTGCACCTGCATTAGCTAATACCGCATTTGTTTGCGCTGGCGTTCCTTCCCGCTGCAAAATCTTATATAACATATTCGCCGATTCCTCTACATTCGCACCGCCGAACAACTCGGATTGTTGGACATAGTCACAACCCAAATCTGAAGGCGCATAAACCTGTCGGCCCACATTTGTTTCTAATCGAAAATTAGAAGTCAATGAGATCTCATCATAGCCATCCTCCGCAAAAACAATACCATACTTCTTACTCGAATCCTTAAAGAATCCTGCATATAAATCGAATACTTCGGGCGAATACACCCCGGTTAATTGCTTACTGACATTTGCCGGATTCAACAAAGGCCCCAATAAATTAAAGAAGGTTTTCATGCCTAATTCTTTTCGAATCGGACCTACGAAACGCATGGCAGGATGGAATAAAGGTGCGTGTAAAAAACACATACCCGACGTCTCCATCTTGCGCTTTAATACTTTCGGGTCATTGTTAAATTTCAATCCCAAAAATTCTAAAACCGTCGAAGAACCTACTGAAGAAGAAACTCCATGATTGCCGTGTTTGGCAATTTTCTGACCTGCACCTACGATGATAAATGAAGAAGTCGTACTAATGTTAAAGGTATCTTTTCCATCTCCACCTGTTCCACAAACATCCATAGCATCGAACTCCGACAAATCAATCGTTACGGCAAGCTCAAGCATAGCAGAAACAAATCCTTTTAATTCTTGCACTTGAATGGGGTGATACCAATAAGATGATAAAAATGCAGCGATTTGACTTGGATTAACTCCGCCATTCCCGATTTCCAACATCACCTCATGCGCCTCCTGTTCTGACAACGCCTCTCCACTTACTCTTCTTTCTAGAACCTTTTTCATATTTATTTCAACCAATTTTTAATCATTTGTAAACCATGTTGCGTCAAATACGCCTCGGGATGAAACTGCACCCCACGCACATCGTATTGTGTGTGCGCCTCCGCCAGCACATATCCTTTATCATCCTGCGCGGTAATCTTTAAATCACTAGGCATCGAACCCGGAATTACGGTCCAAGAATGGTACCGACAAACCTCAAAACGGGCTGGAATATCCAAAAACATGCGTTCTGTAGGGTCGAGTACCTGACACTCGGTCGTTACTCCGTGTAGTACTTCTCCCATATTTTGCAGTTCCGAACCAAAGGCCTCGGCAATCGCCTGATGACCTAAGCAGACGCCTAAAATCTTCTTACTTGACTTGTACTCCTTCAATAAATCCATCAGGATTCCTGCCTCAGAAGGAATACCCGGACCTGGAGACAAGAGGATTTGATCATATTTGCCAACCTCCTCCAAGGTTATTTTATCATTGCGAAACACATCTACGTGTGCGCCCAATTCCTTTAGTAAGTAAACTAAATTATATACAAAGGAATCATAATTATCTAGTACTAGAACGTTTTTCATATCGGCTTAGCTTAACGTGGAGGCAACTTCCAATGCGCGACGCAAAGCTGCTAGTTTATTGTGTATCTCTTGCATTTCATTTGCTACGACGGATTTGGCAACTACCCCCATCCCCGCTTGGAAATACAGCGTGTTGCCTTTACTCAAGAACGTACGAATCGCAATCGCATGATTGAAGTTTCCTTGAAAATCCATAAACCCGATCGCTCCACCATAGATGGCACGGTTTGTCGGTTCCAATCGATTGATTATCGTCATTGCATTGTGCTTCGGCGCACCGCTCAAGGTTCCTGCAGGAAAGGTATCCGCCACTAACTGCAACGGGTTAACTCCTTGTTGTAAACGACCGGTCACCTTCGAAACGAGGTGAATGACGTGCGAGAAAAATTGAACTTCTTTGAAGGTTTCCACTTTGACCTGGTCCGCACTACGGCTCAAATCATTGCGCGCTAAGTCGACAAGCATCACATGTTCTGCCGTTTCTTTGGGATCAGCCAATAATTCTTGGGCTAATTCCGCATCACGAGCATCATCGCCTGAACGCCTAAATGTTCCCGCAATCGGGTGAATTTCTGCCACATCTCCCTCGATTTTGATTTGCTTTTCTGGCGAAGCGCCTAAAATACGGTATTGCTCATAATCAAAATAAAACAAATAGGGTGATGGGTTCACGGAGCGCAAAGCTCTGTACACCTGGAAATCATCTCCTTTAAATCCTTGTGCAAAACGACGCGATGGGACAATTTGGAAAACATCCCCGCGTAAACAATGTTTGATACAGGTTTCCACAATCTCTTTCACTTGTGGATCTGTCAAGTTACTTGTTTCCTCCCCGACTAATTCAAAGCGCTCCGAATCGTAATGCGGCATGTTCAGCAAATACGTAATCGTATCAAAGGTCGGCTCCGACCCATCGTAACTATGCGCATAAAGCGACATTTGATTATTGAAATGGTTGACCGCAACCACATACCGGTACACAAAATAGCGAATGGATGGAATCTCCGTTTCAGGATTCTTCGCTTGAATCTCGATATCCTCAAAGTAGGTTACGGCATCGTACGAAATATGGCCAAACAAGCCATTCGCCATGGGCGAATCCCCTTTTTCTTTTTGAAAACCAAATCGGTTTGCAAAAGCTTTGAGCGCTTGAATAGCGTCCCGGCGGTTATTTAAGGTAAAATTTTCAACGGATCCGTCGGGAAATATTTGCGTTACCTGGGAATCTGTAAGTTCGAATGAAGCAATAGGATCAAAGGCAATATGTGAAAATCCGTGTTCCCGTCCGTGGTAATCGGCCGATTCCAGGATCACAGAATTCTTGAAGTTTTTACGAATCTTCATGAAAATACCGATCGGCGTGAGGGTGTCGGCCAACAGGGTTTTTCTAGCAGTTCGAATTTGTATTATAGACATGTTTTCTGGGGACAAAATTAAAAAAGGCTTACTGAGAACAGCAAGCCTTTGGTAAACATATCATGTACACACAGCAAAACTGTTCAAGGAATTATTAGCCTTGCCACCAGTTTTTGTTGTATGCTGCTTTTGTCATTTTGGTATTTATTTGATGCAAATGTAAACTGAAATCTCTTAATTCAAAATTTTAGCCTATTAAATCCCACAAATTTCCATATAAATCCTCGAATACGAGCACTTTACCATATTCTTCGACGACTGGACCGCGGACAATTTTAATGTGATGCTTCATCAAATTTTGATGATCTTTTTCGAAGTCATCCGTATGTAAAAATAAAAAAACACGACCGCCTGTTTGATTTCCAACGCGAGATTTTTGTTCATCAGTAGCAGCCTTTGCTAATAACAATTGGCATGAACCCTCCCCCGATGGCTGAACTAATACCCAACGTTTCACATCGCTCAAGCGAGTATCCTCAATCAAGGTAAAACCAAGTTTTTCGGTATACCAAGCGATCGCTTCGTCGTAATCGGCGACCACAAGGGCGATATGCATGAGGCGGTGGTTCATTGTCAGTAATCAGTTATCAGTGGACAGTAATCAGTGATTTAATTTTCGTCGCGGCCTACGAAGTTAAATGGGCTAATTAATTTCAATTCGGCTTTAATCGCATCGGTCACGGCTAAGCCATCGATAAAGTTATGGAAGACCGTTTGGTCAATCTTGCCATGGTGACGTGTCAAATCTTTCAACGCCTCGTATGGTTTCGGGAAAGCTTCACGACGCAAAACAGTTTGAATTGCCTCCGCAATAACCACCCAATTATCTTCTAAATCCTGCTGGATTTTGCTGTTGTTCAATTCCAATTTACCCAAACCACGTTGCAATGAATTCAACGAAATCACGACATGTGCCAAAGGGGTTCCTACATTACGTAGCACGGTAGAATCTGTCAAATCACGTTGTAAACGTGAGATAGGCAATTTGGCAGCTAGAAATTCAAAGAAGGCATTTGCCATCGCTAAGTTTCCTTCGGCATTTTCAAAATCGATTGGATTAACCTTGTGTGGCATCGCAGATGAGCCGATTTCCCCAGCTTTGATTTTTTGCTTGAAATATCCCATCGATATGTACTGCCAAATATCACGTGACAAGTCAATCAAAATGGTATCCAAACGCTTTAAGCCATCAAAATAGGCAGCTAAATTATCGTAATGCTCAATTTGTGTCGTGTATTTCGAACGCGTGATTCCTAGGTTTGCATGCAATTTTGCCGCAAATTCCGGCCAATTTATCTCAGGAAACGAAACTTGATGCGCGTTGAAATTTCCTGTCGCCCCACCGAATTTTCCGGTGAATGGGACTTGCGCAAGTAAATCCAATTGGCGATTTAAACGCTCAACAAAAACTTTAATTTCTTTTCCTAGACGGGTTGGTGAAGCTGGTTGGCCATGCGTATGGGCCAACAAAGGAATCTCTTTCCACTCCGTAGCATACGCTTCCAACATCGCAACGACGGCTTGGTATGCAGGCAGAATCACTTGTTGGTGAGCCTCCGCGATCGACAGAGGTATCGCTGTGTTATTAATATCTTGTGAGGTTAGACCAAAATGAATAAACTCCACATAGGGAGTTAAATCACCTGGAAGGGCTAACATACGATCTTTGATGAAATACTCAACGGCCTTAACGTCGTGGTTCGTTACTTTTTCAGTCTCCTTAATCCACTGTGCATCAGCTTCCGAAAAATTGGTATACATCGCACGAAGCGCTGCAAAATGTTCCTTTGGAAAGCTGGCTAATGGGGCTAATGGAATCTCACATAAAGCGATGAAATACTCAATTTCGACACGAACGCGGTATTGGATTAACCCAAACTCAGAAAAATAAGGTGCGAGTGATTGCGTTTGGCGACGGTAACGACCATCAACAGGAGAGATTGCCGTAAGCAGATTTAAGTCCATAAGATCTATTCAAAGCGCAAAGGTACAACATTTTAAAATTTAATCTGTAAATTCGAACATGTTACAGCCCAGATATCTTTCAGTCGTTTTATCCTTTTTTATTTCCGGTGTAACGACGGCATTTATATCATTTTTGCCTTCAAGCGACTTAACGATTTTAGTCATTAGCTTCATTAGTTGCTTTATTTTCGGTTCAATCTTAATCTATTTTGCCCTGGACTATTTAGTGTTTCAGGAGGTCAATCAATTGTATGACCGAATTAAGCAAATCAAAAAGAAGGATTTTTCGATCACCCCGCGCAAGCAATTGGTCGAAAAAACTAACCCCATAGAACTCTTAAAAAAAGAATTAAATACCTACGTAACCTCAAAAGAGGATGAGGTATTCGAACTTAAAAAAGCGGCAAAATACCGCCAAGAGTTCTTAGCGGATGTATCTCATGAGCTCAAGACACCCATTTTTGCAGCACAAGGATTTGTACACACCTTATTGGACAACCCAGACGAAGACGTAGAAATTCGTTCTAAATTTTTAGAAAAAGCTGCCAAGAGTTTAGATGGATTGGACAATTTGGTTCAAGATTTATTGACCGTTTCACAAATTGAAACTGGAGCCATTAAGATTGACAAAAAGAAAATGAACTTGCGTGCACTCGTAGAGGAAATCTTCGAACAAGTGGAGGCGAAAGCACGCAAACGAAGCATATCATTGAAGCTAGACGCCCCCGAAGGCCCCGTGTATGTCAAAGCTGACATGATGCGTATTTCTCAAGTTATCTTGAATTTGGTTGTGAACGCCATTAAATATGGCAATGAAAATGGCAAAGTAATCGTTGAACTAGTAGAAAAAAAGAAGGTAGTTCAAATTTCAGTGATCGATAACGGCCCCGGAATCGCCAACGAACATTTACATCGAATTTTTGAACGTTTTTATCGCATCGATAAAAGTCGTGCTAAAAATTCAGGAGGAACCGGATTAGGCCTTTCGATTGTTAAGCACATTATTCAAGCACACAACGGCAAAATCGCCGTTCATTCTGCTGAAAATAAAGGGACTACATTTGAGTTTAAGCTAGAAAAGGCTTAGACAAATCGGCGTCAATGACGCCTCAAACTTTGGCAATGCTTTAAGCTTTGCCAAAGGGACATCAACTATACCGCTCCTTCTGTCAGTCTTTCCGCATTTTCCGCGATACGCAATTGCTCGATGAATTCGGCAATTTCACCATCCATCACTGTAGGCAAGTTATAAACCGTCAACCCAATGCGGTGATCTGTCACACGGCCTTGTGGATAATTGTAAGTTCTAATCTTATCAGAACGGTCGCCGGAGCCCACCATTGATTTCCGACTTCCTGCAATCTCGGCGTTGCGTTTAGCTAATTCGATTTCATATAGACGTGAGCGTAATACTGTCATCGCTTTGTCAAAGTTCTTGATTTGCGAACGCTCATCTTGACATTGAACCACTAATCCGGAAGGAATGTGAGTTACACGCACGGCAGAATACGTTGTATTTACAGATTGCCCACCCGCACCTGAAGAACAGAATGTGTCTTTACGAATGTCATTCATGTTGATTTGCACATCAACCTCGTCGGCTTCTGGCATCACAGCAACGGTGGCTGCTGAGGTATGAATTCGTCCTGCAGACTCCGTTGCCGGAACACGTTGAACGCGGTGAACACCTGATTCAAATTTCAATTTGGCATAAACATCTTCTCCTTGAACGGAGATAATGATTTCTTTATAACCTCCCGCGGTACCGTCGGTGAAATCCATGATTTGGAACGTCCAACCTTGTTTTTCAGCAAAGCGCTGATACATTCGAAATAAATCTCCAGCAAAAATAGATGCTTCGTCTCCACCTGTTCCACCACGGATTTCCAAAATACAATCTTTCGAGTCGTTCGGGTCACGCGGAATTAATAATTCCTTCAACACCTCTTGCATCTCTTTTTCCTGAGGAACTAACTCTTCCAATTCTGCTTTCGCCATATCACGAAAATCCTCATCCTTTTCGGTCGCAATCACCGACTTCGCCTCGTCAATCGACTTCAACAAATTTTGATAGGTGATGTATTGATCAACTATTTTTTGCAGGTCTTTGTACTCCTTACTTAACGTTTTGAATTTCTTTAAATCGGAAACGATTTCCGGCATCGCAATCTGTTGTTCTACTTCAAGGAATCTCTCTCGGATGGCTTCTAGCTGCTCCAGCATGTCTTCTGTGGGGTTAAAAATCTGCGCAAAGATAACCAATTAATGAATACCTTTGTGCTTTACATTTTTCAACATGAAAAACATCTACCTATTTGGCATGCTATTTTTGTTCGTACAATGCGATTTTTCAACCCGCATTGATACGACTGCAGCCGCTAAAGAACTAAAAGCGAGACAAGTCAAACGCATTCTGCCGCAAGAAATTGTTAATCAAGTAGATGAATGGGGGCAACAAATGCAAGCAAAGCCATTGGATACCGCGCTAAGGTCTCAATATGCGGTGAGGTACTTACAGGGAAATGCACAATCATTGCGTGGTCAAGTAAAAGATGTGAAGATTCAACAGGTACTAGATGCGCTTGATTATAGCCAATCCATGAATCAAGAAGTTCCGCCTAGTATTCAAAAAAATGTGGCAGGAGACACCTTGTATTACATCTACCCAACTTCGGAAAATCAGATTGTCATGATAGGATTTAGCAAAGTACAAGTAATCCAGAAAATGGATCGCAAGCTGATTAAATAGTTTTTTGGCGAATCAATTCCACCATGTTGCGGTAAATCTCCCGCATTTCAGGCTTCTCAAGTAAGGATTGATGATCTAAACTGATGCGTGTATCTTGAAGCTTCGCCGACTCCTGATTCGAAGCCAATACTTGATTGGCAAAAAATGCCTGCATGTAATTTTGCAATAACCCTTGGATCAATTGCTTGTCCAATTCAATGGATTCCAGTAATGATTGCGCTTGCATCCACAACTGTTGGGTAAATACCCCCGCCATCAACATCGCTAAGTGAATACGTTTTCGCTCTTCTCCATTCACTAGGTAAAGGGAATCTGAGATATCTTTAGCTAAATGCACTAATAGCGCCTCGGTTTCCTCCACCAAAACTTCAATACAAATGGGGGTGTGACTTAAGCTGATTTTACGCTCCGCTTGCAGATGTTGGACTGGGAAAAACACGCCCAACTGATTAGTACTTTCGCGAAGCGGGTCATATTGGATCATCGCCTCTGGAAGAGAGGTCGTTCCGGCAACTAAAATAAGCGTGGCGTATTTGGGGAGGAGTAGCTCAGGCAATACTAACGCATATGCTGACTCCGGGATACATAGAAAAAATACGGTGGAAGTAGATTCCGAAAAGTCTAAATGTTCTTGTACTTGGGCGTTATATAAATAGGAAACGACATCCTTTGCTTTGGAAGGGTTTCGACTAAAAACTTCTTGAACACTATGCCCGGCATTTTCAAGGGCCTGCGAAAGATGCCAAGCCACATGGCCTGCACCGATAAACGAGATTTTTAACATTAATAAATGGGTTCAGTCTTAGATCCTACAAAGGGGAGCCATTGTTGATTCAAAATTCCGGAAAAATTTCGCAAAAACATAACAAATGATGGCTTGAATGGCTGACGCAATAAACGCATTCCTGCTTCTTCCGGAGTCATGTGTCCTTTTTTGGAGTTACAATATTTACAAGCTGTAATTAAATTGTCCCAAGAGGTACGCCCCTGACGTGATTTAGGGATAACATGATCTAATGTCAAATGGTCTCCCGAACCACAATACTGACATTGATTCCCATCGCGTTTGAAGATGTTTTGTCGGCTTAATACCACCCCTTTGTATGGAAAATATACGTATCGATTCAATCGAATGACCGATGGATATGGAAATGTTTGGTGAATGGAGTGGAGTTTTTCAGAAGTTGACTCTGCAATCAATTCCGCTTTATTGAGATAGACAAG
>JAIXRT010000242.1 GCA_027485075.1 Cytophagaceae bacterium | reverse complement strand
ATATCTGGTTGATTTGATGAAGGCATTTAAATGATAAACCCTATGAAAATTACCATTGCGGGAGGTGGAATCGGTGGATTAGTGACTGCCCTTCGTTTGCATCAAGCAGGCTTTCAAGTTAAAGTTTTCGAATCTGTCAAAGAAGTTAGTCCGCTCGGGGTTGGAATTAATTTACTTCCGCATGCGATTCGTGTTTTAACAAATATCGGTTTGCAGGAAAAAATCCAGTCCATTGCCGTGGAGACGAAGGAGTTGATTTATGCAAACCAACAAGGCCAATTATTTTGGTCTGAACCACGCGGACGTTACGCAGGATATAAATGGCCACAATTTTCCATTCACCGGGGCAAGTTTCAGATGCTGCTTTGGCAAGAAGCAATCCGCGTGTTGGGGGCTGAACGTGTGTTTAGTAATTGTCATTTGAGTTATTTTGAGGAGCTAAATGGACAAGTAAAGGCTAGATTTACCGATAAAGATTCCGGTGCATTGGTGGCGGAAGAGACGAGTGATTTGTTGATCGGAGCAGATGGGATTAATTCATTTGTGCGCAAAACATTATATCCAGAAGAGGGCCCTGTCGTTTTTTCAGGTAATATATTATACCGGGGAACGGCGATGATGCCGGCTTATTTGACAGGTTCGACCATGGCGATGATTGGTTCGATGCGCCAAAAAATGGTCATTTATCCGATTGGAAATGAGTTAGATGCGGATGGAAATCAGCACATCAACTGGGTTGCGAATGTCAAAGAAGCAGCTGGTGCTTCGATGACGGTTCGGGATTGGAACCGACAAGTAGGTAAGGAGAAATTAGTGGACTTATATAAAAATTGGCAATTTGACTGGATCAATGTGCCAGATATGATTGAGCAAACGCATGGTGGGATTTTCGAATTTCCGATGTCGGACCGCGACCCGTTACCACGGTGGTCTTTTGGTCGGGTAACATTGTTGGGCGACGCCGCACACCCCATGTATCCGATCGGTTCCAATGGCGCCTCCCAAGCTATTCTAGATGCAGATGCGCTGGCCTTAGCTTTGTTGAACCAGGCTGACCCGATCAAAGCGCTAGAAGTTTATGATGCAGAACGCGTTCCAGCAACGGCCAAAGTTGTCTTGAAAAAAAGGCAAAAAGGTCCTGATTTCATTATGGATTTAATGGAAGAACGATTCCCGGATGGCTTTGCAGAGGGCGAAATTCCACACGAGGAATTAGCTGAAATTATGGCGCACTATAAACAAGTGGCCGGTTTTGATATACAAACATTAAATGCAAAAGACTGATGCAAACGCCTGAACTTATTCCCGTTTTCGAAGCGACAATCCAATTAGGTGAGGTGCAAACCGTGGGTGATTCACGACGGATTGTACAGGTGGTTGGTGGCCAATTTTCAGGTCCAAATTTTCAAGCCAAGGTATTAGCTGGCGGAGGCGATTGGCAAGTTATTCATACCGATGGCCGCGTTGAAATTGACACTCGATATACGTTAGAAACTCCCGAGGGAACCTTGATTTACTTGCAAAATAAAGGAATGCGCTTAGGAACCTATATGCGCACTGTTTCCACGTTCGAGGTGCAAGATCCCAACTTTACATGGCTTACGGAATCGCTATTTATTTCAACAGGTAGAAAAGAGGGAGATGTAGTGCAACATGCGTTTTACCGCTTAAGTTAAATTACCTACATGTTTGCCAGCAATAAAGCCAGTCGTCCAGGCCGCTTGAAAATTAAAGCCGCCCGTAATTCCATCGATGTCCATCACTTCACCGGCAAAAAACAAACCTGGACACACGGTACTTTCCATGGTATTCACTTGGATTTCAGCTAAATCCACGCCGCCAGCCGTAACAAATTCCTCTTTAAAAGTCGTTTTACCCTTGACTTCATAGCGATCATTGATCAAGGTATTCACGAGTTTATTCAGGCTTTTCCCGGCTAGGTCGTGCCAACGGCCCGAAGGGTCGATATCGTTTTTCGCCAATAGAAATACCCAAAGCCGATTGGGCATCGGAAATGGGTTGTGATTGCTCATCATTTTGGAGCCATGGGCGCCAATAATCTGTTTGATTTGTGCGCGAAGTCCTTCCTCTTTTTCGTCCTCAAGCCAATTGACAAGTATCGAACACTGGTATTCTTTTTCGGCCAGGATGCGTGCGCCCCATGCTGAAAGTTGCAAGATAGCTGGACCGCTCATGCCCCAGTGAGTAACCAACAAAGGTCCTTGGCCAATCAGCTTTTGACCTTCGATACGAACAACAGCTTTTTCAACGACGATGCCCATCAATTCCCGAATGGGATCTTGCGGCATATTGAACGTAAAAAGCGATGGGACCGGCGGAACGATTTGATGGCCAATATCCGCAAGCCATTGGAGTCCCGAAAATTTCGGTTGGCCCCCCACGGTCACGATCACACGGTCAACTTCCAGTTCAGAATCCTTAAAGTGCAGCTGGAAGCTGTTTTTGGTGCGTTTTATAGCGTCCACCCCTTGGCTAGTAAAAAGTTCGACGCCCAGTTTACGGGCTTCATACCAAAAGCAATCTATGATGGATTGCGAGTCATTGGAAAGTGGAAAAATACATTGATCCGGATATGTTTTCAGCGCAACATCACGCGACTCAAACCAATCCACCGTGTCTTTGGCATCAAATTGCTCAAAAGCCTTGCGTAAGAATTTTTCACCGCGCGGGTAATTCTCGGAAAGGATACGTTTGTTAAATGTTGCGTTGGTTACGTTGCATCGTCCTCCGCCGGAGATTTTTACCTTACCCAGAAACTTAGATGTTTTTTCGTATACGCAAACACGTGCGTCAGGGAAATGTTGTTTAGCTGATAATGCGGCGAAAAATCCGGCGGCACCCCCACCGATAATGGCAATTGTGAGCATACCCTTAGGACTTAACGACCTTTAAATAAGTTTTATACAGCGTAACAGGATAACGTACGAGTCCACCTGTGATACTGTTTGAATCGCAACCTACCAGATTAACTTCCGTGGTGTTGTACGAATTTCCATGGTTCTCGCATTTGAATCGACCATTACTTAGGACCCAAGATCCACGTGCGCCTTGATGTGGACAGCAGTTGTCGAATGCTTTGATGGTATTCGCATCCGTTTTCAATAGTAGGATCCCTGCTTCGATGACGTTGCTAAAACCTGAAATATCTGCTAACTTAACGAAGTTTTTGTGTGCCAAATTAACGAAAACGGTTTTGCCTTCTATTAAAAAGCCGTCTGCGTTGAACAAAGCCGAAATTCGTTTGAATTCTTTTTCCTCCTCCGTCGTGGCTGGAAGCATAGGTTCTTCCTCTGTTTGGCAGCTACTAAGAAATGCGATTTGTGTAATCGTCAGCGCAGGACAAAGATGTTGAATGAAGTTTCTACGTTTCATGGTCGCAAGAAACAACATATTTAGGAAAATATAGATGGCAGACGAAAAAATACCTAAGGTCAAGACCCCGAACTTAGTCGACTTATTCAAAAAGGAAAACATTCGCTTGGAGACCGTGGGTATTCGAAAAGATCGTGTCTACAACTCCAAAAAGGGGATTGAACCCTACGCGGGGGAATTTGGGAAAGTGCAAAAAATGCATTTGCTCAATCGAGCGCTGATTGGCTTTAGTTACAAGAGCTATCAGGAGATCAAAGACATGACGCTCAAGCAAAGCATTGATTTATTGCTTACGCCTGAAAAGCCTTTTTTCTTACCCATCAACGATTACTATTTAGATATTTTAGATAATCCGGATGTCGTTAAGGCCGATGTTCCCAAGGGGGCTGTTTGGGTAACGGCGCCCGAATATGTGAAAGATAATGGTACGCTGAATGGAAGTCGTACGCAATCATTAAAGGCATGGCTTTCGAAGCAGTTTGTCAATCAAAAGACTTCGATACATTGGCGGATGTTCTTGTTTTACCACAATATTTTAGTTGCTTCACTTCAAAATGGGGGTCCTGTAAAAAATGCATTTCAGTATGTGGATACGCTCTTTAAATCTTCTTTAGGAAATTTTAAGGATCTGATTTACCACATTACGTTGGATCCTTCAATGCTCGTTTATTTGAATGGGAATCAAAACAATAAATTTTCACCCGATGAAAATTACGCCAGGGAGTTACAAGAGTTATTTACGGTAGGAAAAGGCCCCAATTCCAAGTTTACTGAAAAAGATGTGTCTGAAATGGCACGCTTGTTAACAGGCTGGAATTTTGATTGGGACAAAACCATGAAAACGGAAGGTCGGACTGTTGTTACTAACGGGTATTGGAATCACGATATTGGTGATAAGCAGTTTTCGGAATTTTATGGTAACCGAAAGATTTCAGGAGCTAATAATCCGGATCGTGCGGATGGTGAATTGCGCGAGGCGATCGATATGATTTTTACGACGGATGAAGTTGCCAAATATATGTGTCGGCGCATCTATAGCTTCTTTGTCAACCCCATGATTGAACCGGCAACGGAAGATTTAATCATCACACCACTAGCTAAAGTTTTCAGAGATAATAAATTTGAGATTTTACCAGTGTTACGTACGCTGCTTTCCAGCGAACATTTTTTTGATTCAATTCATTATAATTCGATTATTAAGTCGCCTGCCGACTTTGTTATCGGGTTGGCCAAGGAATTTGATATGCCTTTATTGGACAACAAATTCGTACCCGTTGTCATGGGTGAGGATGCGATATATTATGATTATAAACGCTACAATGGGATTCATAATCAAATGAATAATTTGGGGATGAATATGGGAGATCCGCCCAATGTGGCTGGTTGGCCGGCATATTACCAAACTCCTGCTTTTGATTTGTTTTGGATTAATTCGGAAACAATTGTTAAGCGCGCCCAGCATACCGATTCCATGTTCAATTGGGGGAATTGGGTGTATTACAATAATGTCACGAAAACAGGCATGCTTGTTCGCGTTGATTTAGCAGAATATGTCCGCAAGTTTAATACGCCAGAGAATTTAGATGCCTTGGTGGATCAGTTAATTGACCGCCTGATCAATATCCCCATTAATTCAGCCACACGAGCAAGAATTATAGATCGGGTGCTGCAGGGGAATACAAATCCGAATTATTGGACGGGCGCTTGGTATGCTTTTGTGGGGAACCCCACGGCGGATAACCGACAAGTAATCCAAAATCGGTTAGCGCAGGCGATGGGCTTTATTTTCCAATTGGGTGAAACACATTTACATTAACGAGCCATGAATAGACGTAATTTTATACATAATATGGCTCATTTGGCAGCAATGCCAGCCTTCATTCCAGGTATGGACTTGTTTGAACAAAATGAGTTGCTTCAAAATACCGTAGCGGAAGGTAAGATATTGGTTATCATTAGGTTAGACGGAGGTAATGATGGTCTGAATACGGTCATTCCGATGGATCAATACGAAAGTCTGAAAAAGGTCCGTCCGGGGGTAATTATACCTGAGTCAAAAATTATTCCCATTAAAGGTACTGCTGCCGGCTTACACCCAGCCATGGGTGGCTTGAATAATTTGATTGAAGAAAAACGATTAGCGATCATTCAGTCTGTTGGCTATGCCAAACCCAATTATTCCCATTTCCGCTCTTCGGATATTTGGATGTCGGGCTCCGATGCAGACATTAATGTATCTTCCGGCTGGATGGCGCGCTACATCGAATCGCAACACCCTAATTATCCCAAGGCATATCCCAATGCGAATTTCCCACATCCTTTGTCCATTGAAATCAGCTGGCAATCTAGCTTACTTTTTCAAGGCCAAAATTCATTTACCAGTCTAATCTACAACAACCCTGATAATTTTTACAAGTTGATGAATCCGTTTGTCAACACCTATCCGGAGACGTTGCAGGGGTCAAGATTAGCATATTTACAGTTGATCGGCCGACAATCCCAAGAATATGGAACCGTTGTTCAAGCAGCTTATCGGGCGGGTACGACGCCTCATCCGTTTGAGGAAAATGATTTAGGGAATCAGTTTAAGATTATTCATCGCTTGATTTCAGGTGGATTAAATACGCGCGTATATATGTTGCGCTTGGGTGGTTTTGATACGCATGGCCAGCAAGTGGATACGCAGGATTTTACGAAGGGCCAACATGCTGTTTTATTGAAGCAACTGAATGATTCGATTGTCACGTTTATGAAAAACTTGGATGCGCAGAATTTGGGCGACCGGGTCGTGGGCGTTACGTTGTCGGAATTTGGCAGAACGATTCATTCAAATGGTAGCTCGGGAACGGATCATGGTACTGTCGCACCGATGTTTGTTTTTGGAAATGCGGTGAAAGGCGGCGTGATAGGTGCGAATCCTGTGATTCCGACGAATTATAAAATGAATGAGGATTTGCCTGTGTTATATGATTACCGACAAGCCTATTCGTCTTTATTGAATCAATGGATGGGGTCGCCTGCATCCATGAATAAACAGATTTTGTATCGTGAGTTCGAGAAAATTCAATTGATTAAGGATACGTTTGCGGATTCAGATTCGGATGGAGTTCCAGATTTATTTGATCAATGTGCGAATACACCGCTCGGGACGATGGTGGATATCAATGGTTGTCCGGTGTTTAAAATGCCAACGGACAATTATTCGATTCAAGTGACGGCAACAACCTGTCCAGGCACCACCAATGGCGCGATGCAGCTGACGTTCAAGGATCTGAAATATAATTATTTGATCGATATTAAAGGGCCGTCCAACTATGCCAAATCACTCAAGGCTGTGGCTGGTGCGAAGCAAGTCTTGGAAAATTTGGTCATAGGAACCTATACGATTACCATCACGATTGAGGGACAAAAGGAGTATGTGCAGCTGTTTGATGTACAGGTAAAACAGCCAGATCTTTTGGCCGTACAAGCGAGCTTAAGTCCGGATAATCAAACGTTGAAACTGGATTTACAGGGAGCGGATGCCTATTTCATTCAGGTAAATGAAACTAAGTTTGAAGTAAAAGCAGGGACATGGTCGACCGATTTAGTTACGGGGAAAAATCAAATCCGTGTGTGGACATCGCAAGGTTGTCAGGGTGAGTTTAGTCGTGAAATATTCCGTTCGGAACAGGTTCAATGTTTCCCGAATCCGACGCTGGGTCCGATGACCATTTACGTGGCGGGGCAAGATCGCGAAGTGGAGATTGGACTATATGATTTACAAGGAAAGATGTTTGCGCGTGCACTGCATACGGTGGATGCCATGCGGATGGTCTCTTTAGATTTGAGTTCGTACGTGACGGGAACTTATCTGCTGGAAGTAACAGGTCAAACGGTGCAACAACAAGTTAAATTGATGAAACTATGAGGCAGTATATCGCATTGATTTTGGTTGGGATTTATTTGATGTCTTGCAGCGCAAAGAAGGAAGTAGAAGTAGTGCCAGCCGTACCTGAGAAGGCACCGGAGGCGGTGGAGTTGAGTAAGCCAACGAATAATTCGGTTTGTTTGGTCGGCGGTAATACGCGTGCAGATGAGGTTCAGTTTACTTGGGTTCCTGCGGCGGGGGCTACGAGTTATGACTTAAAGATTACGAATTTAAAGACTAATACGACGGAGACTAAAAGTTTTCCAACGAGTCCGGCCACGGTTACGTTGGCGACTGGTTTGCCCTATGAGTGGCAGATCATTTCTAAATCGGTAAAGACTACCATGACAGCAAGTTCGGCTAAATGGAAGTTTTATTTGACGGGTGCGGGCGAGGTTTCTTATGTACCATTCCCGGCAAGTTTGACGTTTCCGGCATCTGGCCAACAAGTCTCTGCAGCGTCAGGACAGTTGAAATTAACTTGGTCGGGATCAGATCCTGACACGGGAAATTCGTTGTTATCGTATGAGGTATTTGTTGACACGGACATTGCCAAAGTTAGGAATCGCGAGGTTGCTGCGCAAAAGACAAAAACGGAGTCATTAACGATTCCGGTTAAGTCGGGTGGCACGTACTATTGGATGGTTAAAACCTCTGATGCGACTTCGACGAGTTATTCGGCAGTGTATGGTTTCCGGGTTAATTAAGTGATTTATTATGAAGTTTAATGTATTACTCATAATAGCTTTAGCACTATTTATTCAAGGTTGTGCTAATAATCGGGTTCCAAGCGCATTAAGTGCTAATTTGTTAATGACTCTTCCGCCTAATTTAAGTAGAGTAGAATTTGATAGACTTATTACAAAAAATAATACCTTGGATGAAATTCAAGGGTTTATAGTTCCATTTAAAGGTAATTTTCAATTGACAAAAAATCTTCAGGAAAAACTATTTCTAGATACATTATATTTAAATCATTCATATTTACGAGCAGAAGATAAAAAATTTGTAAAAAATCAATTAGAATTGCTGGAAAAATTACCGCTCTATTCTGTAAATATGAGCGATCTACATCGAAGGATATTAGGTGTAGGACAAATTACGTGGGATCCAAGTAGTAAAGATGAAAAATTGAGAGATTCTGTAAATCTTGTCTTTAATAATTTGATTAATCATCTAAGACTAAAAATTGTATCTAAGTATGATTATGCTGAATACAAATCGATTCAAAGAAAAAGAGAGTTAATTGAAGCGAGAGATTTAGATGTTCTCAAAATGAAAGCTAGTTCGAATTTTAGAAAAAAAAGTAGGATTCGATTTGAAGGAGATTTTGGAGTATTGATTGGTCCCGACAAAGGTGGGTTAAATTTTGGAATTGACTCTAAATATAAAATATATAATGAGGATTATGTGGGCTTTAAGTTGGGTAGAATGTACGCGTTAAATGATTATAGTTCAAATCAAGTTATAAACTATTTTGCTTTAACCTACGAGCATATTACTAAGTCAAATTTAGCTACAAATCGGTACAACAATTTTCATTATTGGGGTTTTGGTTTGGGGTTGTTTCAAAGTGATATTTCAAATAGTACTAGGATAAATAATTTAAATAGAAATTATACATATTCTCAAAGAGATTATTTTCCTGGCATTTTTATTAGAAATGGGACCCAAATTGGTCCAATGCGATTGGGGTATGCAATTTATGGACTACCTAAAGTTGAATTCGCCACACCTGCAGGAGCTGTATTGGGTATTAGTAATTTTTTTTTGAATGTAAATATTGGAGTTAACATTAATGGCAGCCGATGGCAATAAGTTTTATTTATCAATTTTATCCAAAATATCAGTTAATTCCTTTTTCGTAAATGGTTTAAGCAACAAATCTATTGTCTGGTTTTTCTTTATTTCAATAGATTCGAAATGAGCGAAAAATTCTTTTGATTTAGAAACAGAAATTGCAATGAGGTACGCTTTTTCGCCAACAGGTAATTCGGTAGAAATTCCAGAACTAGGAACTCTTATAACTGACTGAATGGATGGAAATGCCAACATAATGTTGATGTACTTGATATCCAAATATTGACTTTTAAATGTTAACGATGTTTTTTCTCCTGGGATCTGGTAAAGTTTATCCACATTGATCCAACCAAATTTGGATGGCTCGAATTTATACGAAACTGAATCTTCCCTTATTTTAGATGCATTAATTGGTGTAGTTGGGTCGAGTTCCCACGTTGTTTTTCCGTCAGAGTTTTTTATCTCATAATAAATAGACATATCTGTTTGTACATTTTTTGATTTAAGTACAACAATCGGTTTTATCTCGCTTACTGGTATTCTTATTTTATCACGGATCATTTCAAAATACATGGCTCCCCCTGTGGTTAGAATTTTATCTCCATCCATTGTAGGTTTATTGTACAAAACCATGTCCTTTAACTTCAATAAATCTATAAATACAATTTGAAATGGTCTAATAGCTGGGGCTGCATTTCCATTTTCTAGGGTGGTAGGGACACCCGCTGAAACTGTCACAATAGGAGTTTCCTTTGATGCTCCTCCATTCCCATTGACACTTTTTAGCGAACAATTTGAATTGGATGCTGTAAAATTTACGTTTAAGGTATCCGGTTTTGGTTGGAGCTCAGATAAAAAGTTTACACCCGAATCGTCAGGTGATTCAAATGCTTTATCTTTAAATAAATCCTCGTAGGATACAACACGATCCACAGAACATTGTGAGAATAATATAAACGTTATGAAAAGTAACAGTGAATTTTTAAACATGTAATTAGTTATTAAAGCATGGATTTGTATTCTTGACAGCTTTTTTAGGAGATAACATTAAGCCAATTGAAACTATGGGTTCTTTCCATAGAATATTATATTTTGCCTCAATGAAATATCTTTTATCAGGCTTTCCTTTTGCAAGTCCAAGGCCCACAACTGGTACGATTGAGTTGCGATTACCTAGTGGGAAAGCAGAGGCGTTGAACCAATAATTGAACGCACCTCCAGCTAGGGCATACCACTCTAATTTTGTATCCGAAGGTTTATTGACATGTGTATCTGGATGTTCTGATTCAGACTTAATGAATGAATAATGAACATTGGTACCTAAGTAGGTTTCGTGAATCGAATTGAAAAAAGGGAAATATTGAATTTGGGGATTTAGCGAAAATCGATCGGCAAATTTGTATGAACCTCTTGCTCCTATTCCGCTTCCATTGGTTGAAAAATTGTAATCCACATTTCCGCCATAACTCCATTTTTTCTGTCCCCAAGCAAGTGCAGGAAGAAACATCAGAATGAAAAGCACTAAACAACTGCGATTTTTCAATGTCAAGTAAATTTGACTACTAATCTAAATTGAATGATATAGATTTACATAAAAAAGTAATTAAACGGTCAATTAATCTGTTATGCCTTCCAATAATTCCAATGATTTCCGACTTGGTAATTCCTTCGAATTAATTTGCATATCAAGCAACTGGGTTTGCTGTGTGGTGTTCTCAAATCTAGGCCAATTCGGCAAATTAGCCCCATTGGGGTTACCAGATTTTGTAAAGTTGGTAAAATAAGAAAGCATTTGATTACTTAATTTTCGGTCGGCTTCTTCCCATGGTCGGTTGACTTTAGCTAAGTTTCCATACGCGTAT
>JAIXRT010000019.1 GCA_027485075.1 Cytophagaceae bacterium | reverse complement strand
ATCAAACGTCCCATTATCACAGATGGAAAACGAATCATCGCTGGATTTAATTCCGAAGAATTAGACAAATGGCTAAATAACTAATTACCCCTTATAAAAAAGCCATTTAGACAATTCTTTCCAAGTGGCTTTTTTACCATACATTAAAATTCCGACGCGGTAAATACGTGCTGAAATCCAGCTACAAGCTAAAAATCCAACAACCAAAAGACACATCGAAAGAACCAATTCCCATACAGGAACCCCATAAGGCAAGCGTACCATCATGTTGATCGGTGAAGTAAACGGAATCATCGATGCCCAAAAAGCAACTGTACTGTCCGGGTCTTGCATGGTGTATTGTGCCAACAAGAATGACAGGATGATAGGGATCATAACGATAAACGTGAATTGCTGCGCTTCCGTGGCACTCTCAACAGCAGACCCGATGGCTGCAAACAAAGAGCTATATAACAAATACCCAACGAAAAAATAGAATAAAAAGGCCACTAGTATCAGAGGAATATTCGTACTCTCGAGCACCTTCGTCACCTCACCCATCGGAGAATCTTGCATGGCATTACGCATGTCGACGGAGGCCCTTCCTTGGTCTACCGCAATAGTTGCCTTCACTTTAGAAGCATAGATTTTCCCGGTCACTTGAGTTAATCCTATTGTTAATACAATCCATAAAAGGAATTGCGTAAGCCCCACAAGCCCTACCCCAATAATCTTCCCTAGCATTAATTGATAGGGCTTCACGGAAGAAATAATCACCTCAATGATCCGATTACTCTTTTCTTCAATGACACCATTCATCACCTGGGAGCCGTAAAGTAAGAGCGTGACATATAAAATCAAGCCCATAATACCCGCCAAAATCATCGCCCCAGCAGAACTTGAACTTGTTTCTCCCCCATTTTCAGACACCGTAATTGTCTCACTAGCAATATCAACTTGCGTATCCTCATAGACCTTCGCAGAAATCCCGGCCTTATACATCAGTTCCTGTCGCACTTTATTCTGAATCAAGCGCTCTACCGATTCCTTTAAATTAAGTCCAATATTCTTTGATGAATAAATATGTACACCTTTCGGATTTGTCAAAACATCCACTGGAATACTCACAAAAGCATCATAACCTGACTTGGCAAACTGGGTCTTGAAGGACTTTTCGGGCACATTTGTGAAGGTGAATACCAACTCCTTATCTTGTAAATCGGCCGATTTCAGCAAATGACTTTGATCGAAAATTGCGATTTGCTTCTGCTCCTTGTCTTTCATAGCTAACCAGATAGGAATCGCATAAATGGCTGTGATTAAAACGGGAGCCAACAAAGATGAAATCCAAAAGGATTTTTTCAACACACGCGTTACGTATTCACGCTGAATAACCAGTAAAATCTTATTCATATCAATTGGTTTCGCTAACTACTTGAATAAAAATATCATTAAAAGATGGAATGACTTCCTTGAATTCCAACAAACGAATGTGCTGAATCAATAAGGCAATCGCCTCATTGGTTCCCATTCCTGCCGAAAAACGCAATATTGCATGACCTGCAGATTCATGGGAAACAATCTCAATCCCAGGAATCGACAATAACTCCCCCTCAAAACGAATCGAGAATTGATTCTTCTTATATCGATTTTGGACTTCATCTTTATTACCCGACAACACCACCCGCGCATGATTAATCAAGGCTATCTCATCACATAACTCTTCCACAGACTCCATCCGATGCGTAGAAAACAACACAGTTGTACCACGTGCTTTGATGGCTAAAATCTCATCCTTCAACATATTGGCATTGATGGGATCAAAACCCGAAAATGGCTCATCCAAAATCAGCAATTTCGGCTCATGTACCACCGTGGCAATAAATTGAGTCTTTTGCTGCATTCCTTTGGATAAATCATCAACCGGCTTATTCCACCACTCCTTAATATCCAAGCGAATAAACCATTCCTTCAATTTAGTAATTGCGTCATCCTTGGGCATTCCCTTTAATTGGGCCAAATACAAGAGTTGCTCACCTACCTTCATCTTCTTATACAAACCGCGTTCCTCAGGTAAATAACCTATTTGATCCGCATGCGCTAACCTTAGAGGCTCTCCATCAAAAAGGATCTCGCCAGAATCTGGTCCCGTGATTTGAGTAATTATTCGAATTAAGGATGTTTTCCCAGCCCCATTAGGACCTAATAAACCAAAAATCTTCCCTTTGGGAATTTCCAAGTTCACATCCGACAATGCCACGTGATCCGCATAACGCTTCCCTAAATTTCGTATAGATAATAACATATGTGTTTGTCATGAATGAGTATTCAAAGATAAAAAAAAGCGTCCACCCCAAATCGATATTGGGATGAACGCTTGGTGAAAAGGATAAATGTCCTAATTATTATTTAATCACTTTTGCCTTAGGTTTTGCAGGAGTTTTAACAGCAGGTTTTGCTGTAGTTTTTGCTGGTGCAGCTGCAGCTTCCTTAGCCATTAATTGAGCCACCTTCTTGATTTCAGCAGCCTTTTTCGCCAACTTCTCCTTTTTCTTAGCTTCCTTTTCAGCAGCTTTTTTCTTTACACGATCTGCTTTAGCTTTTGCTTTTGCCGCCTCTTTTTCTTGCTCTTGAACCAAATTAACATATTTCTTAGCGATATCTCCTGAAGCCTTTTCTACTGTTGACAAAACCTTCTTCGCATTTTTTTCTGACAAACCCTTTAATTTAGGCAATATGATAGATGCCAATTGGTTTGCTAAAGTTTTTTTCTGACCGTTCATTATGTTAAAGTTAAATATTAGCTAAATCTAGGTAAACTAACGAGAACAAAAAATTTATATGTATTAAGTTTTTAAGGAATCTCAAAAATTTAATATTAGAATTTTTAAAGAACAGATTTAGATACAAAATCCCAAGCAACAATGCCCATGGTTACAGACACATTTAATGAGTGCTTTGTACCAAACTGAGGTATTTCTATAGATCCTTTTGATTGATTAATCCAAACATCATTTACCCCAAAAACCTCATTACCAAACACAAATGCATATTTCTTGCCTCCTAATGGAACGAAATCCTGCAAGGGTATTGATTGGTCAACTTGTTCGATACAATAAATTTCATAACCACGTTCAACCAAATGGTCAAAACACTTTTCTGGTGATTCAAAATACGACCAATTTACCGATTCATCCGCCCCTAAGGCAGTCTTTGAAATCTCCCTATGTGGAGGCTGGGCAGTAATGCCACATAAAAAAACATGTGTACAACGAAATGAATCAGCTGTTCTAAATGCCGACCCGATGTTATTCATACTTCGAATATCATCCAATACGAATACAAATGGGAACTTTTCTACCTGCTTAAAGGCATTAACATCGAGCCGATTTAACTCATCCAATGATAACTTTTGAGGCATATTACTAAACGATCCAGCTAAACGGATAGGCTAATTCAGGAACTTTTACGCGCTCCGCTAAGCGCTCTAAACGCGCAGGCAAACTAATCACATAGTCTCTAGCCTTTTCTGCCTGATCATTCAAACCACGAATACCTTCTAAATCCCAATCTTCAATTAAACCTCGCATAATGGTCGTATAATCTAATGTAGTATATACGCCGATACGCTGAGCAGCATCAGAGAAATGATCAAACAATGAACTCTTGGCCCCATTCATCTCACGAAGAAAGTGAGCAGGCATCACAATTTTCTTTTTCATCATGTCAGCAAAGGCCAACATCATTTCAGATGGATCCAATTTAAATATCTCAGAAACAAACGCCTTATACGCTTTTGCATGACGCAATTCGTCTGCAGCAATCTGAGCACACATGCGCGACAAGTTCGAATTGCCATGCTGCTTCGCCAAAGATGCCGTTCTGCGGTGAGAAATATTAGTCGCCCACTCTTGAAAAGAAGTATATACAAAATTACGATACGGATCTGCAGAAGTTCCAATATCAAAACCATCTGCAATTAAGTGCTGTGTGGAAATAGCTACCGCACGCATATCAACTTTACCTGACAAATAAAGATAGGTACCTAATAACTTCCCGTGACGATTCTCCTCTGCGGTCCAATTACGAATCCATTTAACCCATCCATTCTCTTGATCCAATTGATCCACAGTCTCCATACCCAATAACCATGATTCATAGGTAGGCAAAGCCTCTTCCGTGATAGTATCGCCAATCAAAACCGCCCAGTAATCATACGGCAATTCATTCGCTGCCTCTTGCAACAATTTCACTTCTTGGAAAAAATTATCCTTGGTAGAATCCGGAAGCATATCTGAAGGCTGCCAATTAGAATCAATCGGATTTAAAAAATCCTTCATGTAGCCATCCATATTTTTGGCTAGCTCAGACATTACTTCAAGACGTGTGTGAAATTGAGACATAAAGATGATTGGTTAACAATAAAGTCTCAATATACGAGAAAAATTAGCAAAAAGGCTGAAATTTCACAAAATCAAAACCCGATCCACTTATTTGTAATACATATGCTTGTCTAAATTCTGGACTGAACCAATCTCCCAAGTTGTAATATGACACACCAGAAGCTAAAGGTAAGTTAACCGCATGATGCCGATGACCACAAATATATGCTTGTATTCCTTTTTGAGTTGATTGGTCAGCCAACATACGTTCTTTAATGGCTAAAACGATATAATCTGTTTCTAAATTAAACAACACCTCTCCATTTTTAATGGCTGTAGTTTTTCGAGTACCTGACCATAAATGAGCCAATCTTACCCCAAAATCAGGGTGCAAATAACGAAACAAAAATTGAGCTACAGGATTCAGGAATATCTTTTTAAGTAGTTTATATCCATAATCTCCTGGACCAATACCATCACCATGTCCTATACAAACACGCGTAACATGATTTGTAAACTGAAATTCAAAATCAGTCAATTCCCGATATATTTTAGCGTTGCACTCATCACTTAGATAATCATTCATCCAAAGATCATGATTGCCTACAAACACGTGTATACGTACACCGGTGTCAGCCAAAGATGCTAGCTTTCCCAAAAATCGAATAAAGCCTTTCGGGACAACAAGCTTATATTCAAACCAAAAATCAAAAATATCACCCACCAAAAATAAGTCGGATGCCTCACTTGAAATTTGATCCATCCAAGCGATTAATTGGTTTTCTCGAATACGCGACTCTTCCGCATTAGGAAAGCCTAAATGCATATCTGAAATACAATAAATTTTTTTTCCCTCAGGGATTTGCAAGGTAATCATATACAAAAAAAAATGGGGCGGGAATTCCCACCCCATTGGCTAATCATCTTTTTTTGGACTCCGCTTTCTCGGAGCTGCTTTCTTAACTGGAGTAGGTTTAGTCTCCACTTCTTTAGATTTAACAACAGTTTTCTTTGCTGTTTGCTTCTTCTCCTCAGCTAACTGGCGCTCATCTTTAGCATCCTGGCGCTTCTTCTCCGTTTCTCCTTTAATAAACTCTTGGTAAGATGTTAACTGTTCAAAAGGCCGTGGTCCAACTAAGGCCTCTAAATCACTTTGGAACAAAACCTCTTTTTCCAAAAGTTGCTCAGCCAAAATGGTCAACTTGTCTTTTTTAGATTGCAATAACTTCTTAGTTCGCGTATATGCCTCTGCAATAATTTTACGTACCTCTTCATCGATTTCGCGAGCTGTAGTCTCCGAATACGGCTTATTGAATTGATAATCTGAACCTTTGGAATCGTAATATGAAATATTACCCAATTTTTCATTCATACCATACACAGTAACCATCGAATAAGCCAATTTAGTAATTCGCTCTAAATCATTCTGCGCACCTGTAGAAATCTTTCCAAACACAATTTCCTCTGCAGCACGGCCACCCAACGTTACACACATCTCATCCATTAACTGTTCCGTACGATATAAAAATTGCTCTTTAGGCAAATACTGCGCATAACCCAAGGCTGCTACCCCACGTGGTACAATCGAAACTTTGACCAATGGATTGGCATGCTCTAAAAACCAACCAGCAATCGCATGACCCGCTTCATGAAAAGCTACAATTTTCTTTTCTAATGGATTAATTATTTTATTCTTCTTTTCTAAACCACCAATCACACGATCCATTGCCTCTTGAAAATCGTCCATATCCACTGCTGACTTGCTACGACGAGCAGCTATTAAAGCAGCCTCATTACATACATTAGCAATCTCTGCCCCAGCAAAACCTGGAGTTTGCGCCGACAACTCTTTAGGGTCAATATCGGCAGCTAATTTCAACGGTTTTAGATGAACCTTGAAAATCGCTTCACGGCCAATAATATCAGGTTTGTCAATTGAGATTTGACGATCAAAACGACCTGGACGTAACAAAGCAGCATCCAAGACATCGGGGCGGTTAGTTGCCGCCATGATGATAATACCCGAATCCGTTGCAAATCCATCCATTTCAACCAACAATGAGTTAAGTGTATTTTCGCGCTCATCATTTGAACCTGGCATCTGTCCACGTCCACGAGAACGACCTACCGCATCGATCTCATCAATAAAAATAATACAAGGGGCTTTCTCTTTGGCTTGCTTGAATAGGTCACGAACACGCGCAGCACCTACTCCCACAAACATCTCTACAAAATCAGAACCAGATAAGGAGAAAAATGGTACACCAGCTTCACCTGCTACTGCTTTGGCTAACAAGGTCTTACCAGTACCTGGAGGGCCAACTAAAAGTGCCCCCTTGGGAATTTTACCACCTAAATCCGTAAACTTCTTAGGGAATTTTAAGAACTCAACAATCTCTTGAATTTCCTCTTTAGCCTCATCAAGTCCAGCTACATCATCAAATGTAACTTTCACTTTTGACTCGCCTTCAATTAATGTTGCCCGACTGCGTCCAATATTGAAAATCTGGCCGCCACCTCCACCGCTGCCTCCCATACGGAAAAACAAAAAGTAAAAACTAAGACCCATCAAAATAAAGAAACCCCATGTTCCCAGCCAGTCCAATGGACCTGTACGTGTCTCAGGAGTTGCAAAAATGCGCTCATTTCGAGGAAAATCTTTTTGCCTATCTTCTAAAAAATGTTCGAAACCTTCTTTTGAAATAATTGAAAACTCGAAATGGGGACCTTGTTTTACAGGAATTAATCCTTGCGGCGAATTTTTGAAATACTTCGAAACAAAACTTGGCTTTAAACTTACCTCAACTAACTTATCATTCACAATGACAACCGACTCTACCTCTTTTTGAATCACCATAGACTCAAATTGACGCTGATTAATCTCTTGTAATGTGCGTTGTTTCGTGAAGAAAAACATACTGACCATCGCAATCATTAGACCGATAATCATCCAACTCTGCATTCCTCCAACTGGTTTTTTGGGTAAGCGTGGGGGCATCCCCGAAAGTTTTTTGTTTTTAAAACTGTTTCCTTGTTTTGCCATTAGTTTGTTTAATTTGGGCTATTAACACACATCGAAGCAATTATAGTTCGATATTTGAAAAATTTATGCTTCGGGGATATACGTGAACTTCGCGTCCCCCCACAGTTCCTCTAATTTGAAAAATTCACGCTTATCCTTTAAAAAAACGTGAACGATCACATCATAATAATCCATTAAAATCCACTCGCGATTCGCTTTCCCTTCTACTGTGTGAACATGAATCTTACCTGATTCCCAAACTTCTTTATCTACTGAATCCGCAATCGCTTCAATCTGAGTATCAGATGTACCAGAACAAACAACAAAAAAATCTGTAAATGCATTGTGTACTTCACGCAAGTCCATCACGACGATCTCTTGTGCCTTCTTTTCTTGCATTCCTTTCACCACCCAATTTGCTAATTCTTCAGATGCTTCCGTGGTGGGGGTTTTTAGGGTACTTTTGGCCATAAATATGTTTTAAAAAATAATAAACGGAATCATTCAAGACCGTATAACGAATAAACAATTAAATTTGTTCTTGTAAAGCTAAAATTACAAAGAAAAGTTGAACAATTACCAAGCCCCCTCACGGTTCATAGGCAAATTCACAAAATATATCGAGTCCTGCGCGTCCACGAATGTGCTTGCTTTTGAAGAGTCATTAACGCTCAATTTGCCTGAAGGATTTGCCTGGATAGCTGGACACCAAACAGCCGGAAAAGGACAAAGAGGAAACAAATGGCTTGCCGAACCAAACCAAAATCTACTAGTATCCTACGTTCTGAAGCCGCCACATGAATTAATATCAGAGCAATTCTACTTAAGTAAATGCATAGCGCTGGGAGTAACCGAAGGAGTCCAAAATTGGGCCCGGCGGGAAGTTGGCCATCCAATTCCCGTATCAATAAAATGGCCTAATGACATCTACATTGACGAATTCAAACTTGGAGGTATTCTCATTGAAAGTAATTTCCAATCAGGTAAATGGGCATTTGCAATTATTGGTATTGGCCTAAACATTAACCAAACTTCATTTGATGGTCTACGCGCAACATCGCTACGCCAATGGACCCCCGCTCAACATATAATTAATATGTCAAATGTATTTGAATATATTTCTCTGGGCATCGAAAAGTACTATGATCAGTTCACCAAACGAGAATTTCAACTGATTGACGAAAATTACCACAAAAATCTATTTAGAAACCAAGAATGGCACACATTTCGTGACAGCGCTGGTGATTTTAATGGAAAGATACTCGAAGTGGATGCGAAAGGACTCATACAAATCGAAGTAGATGGGCAGGTAAAAGGTTATGATATCAAAGAATTAAATTTTATTTTTAGCGAATAAAATCTCTAAACCACGTGATTCAAACTTATCAAAGCAACTTGGCCAATTTTCTGCATTGGGCCGAGTATACTCCCTCCAATATTTTCTTGAAGCAACCCTATGGCGACCGCTATACTGATTACTCGTACGCAGATTCAGCTATTCAAGTCAAAAAAATAGCCGGTTATTTTAAGAACACGCTTGAGGCAGATAAACCTCAACATATCGGAATTTTGTCGAAAAATTCAGCACATTGGATTCTTTCAGATCTTGCCATCGAATATGCTGGAGCTATATCAGTTCCATTTTACCCTACTTTAACCAGCGAGCAATTCAATCAAGTACTTACGCATTCTGATTGTCAAATTTTGGTCGTTGGCAAACTAGATAACTGGGATGAAATAAAACGAGGGATTCCTGCGCACATCCATGTCATTTATACCCCTGACAGCCCCTGCAAAACGGGAACCTCCTGGCAAAAAGTTATTGATTCAGGAGAAACATTAGAAGCGGCAGCTGAAAACAAACCTGACTCGATTGCGACTATTGTCTACACATCAGGTACCACGGGTACGCCTAAAGGCGTGATGCTTACCTTCAAAGCAATTACCATTGCATTAAATTTAGCTCGTGATTTAGCTTACTTAGAAAAACGAAACACACGGTTTATTTCATACCTCCCATTGTGTCACATTGCTGAACGAAATATCGTTGAATTTGCAGGAATTGCCGCAGGGGGAACTATATATTTTGTCGAGAATCTAACTAGTTTTCAGCAAAATTTAGCTTCTACTCGACCAACGCACTTCTTAGCTGTACCCCGTATTTGGGCCAAATTTCAAGAAGGAATTCTTCAAAAGATAGGGGGCGAAAAGAAATTAAATTTGTTGTTGAAAATTCCAGTTATTAATAACCTAATAAAGAAAAAAATTCAAAAAGGACTTGGCCTCGACCAATCCTACTTCTTGTTGACAGGTGCCGCACCCATGCCGCCGGAATTAAGTGCTTGGTTTCAGAAAATAGGGCTATTTATCCAAGAGGCTTACGGAATGACCGAAAACATGGGTCTCAATACCTTTATGCCGCGCCATGATATACGCCTTGGGTTTGTAGGCAAAGTACATCCAATTTGTGAAACACGAATCGATCCTGAAACCAGTGAAATACAAATGAGATCTGCTTATAATACAACTGGGTACTATAAAGCTGACCAAATTACAGCTGAATTATATGATGGCGAATGGCTGAAAACAGGTGACATGGGGGAAATTGATGCTGATAATTTTTTAAAGATTATCGGCCGAGTAAAAGATAATTTCAAAACGGCTAAAGGTCAATATGTTTCACCTGCGCCAATTGAAAACCAATTGTCTCTGAGTAACCTTGTTGAGCAAGTTTGTGTGGTAGGAATAAATTTGCCCCAGCCTATCGCATTGATTGTGCCAAGCCAATACGCAAAATCTTTATCCATAAGTCAGGCAACTGAAGCCTTTGAAGCATTGCGCATTCAAATCAATCCGCACTTCAAAAAATACGAACACATTCAGAAGCTTATCATATTAAAAGACGAATGGACAGTAGAAAATAAGTGCATAACACCCACATTAAAAATTCGACGGATGGAAATTGAACAAAACGTGAATAGTCGAATCGAACCGTGGTATGCCCTAAATGAATCAATTATTTTCGAATAATTTAATTTCTGAAGCAGCAAGTTTTGTGTAAATTGGTACAATGCGTTCAAAGTACCGATTAGCCGTTTATTGTATATTTCTTATTGTCATTGGAATAACGCATCTAGCTTTAGGTCAATCTATAGCCGTAGATACAATCATTTTCAAAGGGAACGAGCGCACAAAATTGAGTATTTTGCGTAGAGAGCTCGATTTTTTCGAGCGAGATTCACTCCAAGTTTCAGAATTACCTAATCGAATTGAATTCAATCGAAGAAAGTTGATGAACACAAATCTGTTCATTTGGGTAAAATCTGATTACCATCAACTTCCCAATGGAAGGATAAGTGTCATTTTTGAATTTTTAGAACAATGGTATGTTTTGGCCTATCCTTTATTCCAATTGGCAGATCGAAATTTTAATGACTGGTGGTCTCGGGGAAAGGATTTTGATAGAGCTATATATGGGCTCAATTTTAGGCATAACAATTTTATGGGACGCAATGAAAAAGTGTTCTTAAATGCTGAAACTGGATTCAATAACAAGTATGAATTCGTATACCAAAATCCTTACCTCGATAGAAAAAAGACCATTGGATTACTTTTGAATTGGCAATATACTTCACTTAAAAACGTACCCTATAAAACTATTTCAGATACACTTGCCTACAAAAATTCAAATCAATTTATCGCAGAAAAATGGACTGGAAGTATCGAATTTCGAAAAAGGTTTCGATTTTATGACTTCCAACGAATCGAATATAAATACACGCATGCCAGCATTGATAAAAGTATCGCTCAATTAAATCCCGCCTACTTTGGCCAAGGCCAACTCAATCAGAACTTTAGTCAGCTCGAATATTCATTCTCTTATGACTATCGAGACTTCATAAACTACCCACTTAGAGGAAGAAAGCTAGATATAAGCTTTACGAAATATGGACTTTCTCCCCGTGAACATGTCGATTTTTGGGAATCTAGTGCATCTGCGGCTTATTTTTTCGACTTGGGAAATAAATTCTTCTTGGCAAGTCAAGTGAAAGCAAAAATTAGCCGTGATACGTATATCCCATATGTAAATCAAAGGGGTTTTGGTTATGCTAATGACCTAGTTCGAGGGTATGAACTAAACGTTATCGATGGTACAAGTTTTTTCCTATGGCGCAATACTGCGAAATTTCAGCTATTTTCAAGAATTTTTCATTTTCCATTTTTACCATTCAAACAAATTAATCAAATACCTATTGCCATTTATCCTACCGTATTTGCTGATCTAGGCTATGTAAACAATCCGTTCATTGAGTCATCAAAGAATGCTAATAAATGGTTATTCGGAACGGGGCTTGGAGTTGATTTTGTAACGTATTATAACTTCGTTGCTCGAGTGGGTTTCCCTGTGACTAATGGTGGAAAAACAGGTATGGTCGTCGCACTTGGCCGTGAATTTTAACAAAAAAAAACCAGTCATTGACCGGTTTCTTTATAAAATACCTAACCACTAATAGTCTTAAATATTGTTAGATTCTAAATTCTTATTTGAGCAGTGCAAAAATAAGAATATTTTTCTGAAAGAATAATTTTTAGCTGATTGAAATTCTTTATTTTTGAACTAAGCAAGCCAAACTCATGCAATTTATTTCTACCCAATTCAGACTATTTAAGTATTCATTTCTCGCCTTTGCTGTGATTGTTAGTCTAATGACAGGATGTAGTCAAGATAAGGGTGAGGGTGAACATGCGAACGGATCAATGAACTCACAAACTGAATCACAGAAATATTGGTCTAATGCATCAAAAACATTCCAAAAAATAACCTTAAGTGATACGGCAGTAGTTCGTAATATCAACTGGCTTCAATCACTTAGCTCTCTAAATGAAAAAATTGAGCTTTCGGAAAGCCAACCAAACAATGGCAAATCATACTCGCTTTATCTAGATGAAAGTGATTTGAATTTTGTAGATATCGTTTATCATACAAATAATCAAAATCAAATTATTCAAGTGGTATTTGATATATATGTAGAGGATAAAGCCGAGGCAATTAAGCTATTGAACGAATTCGAACAATACTTTTCGGTCAAATTCGGGCAAAAAACAACTGCCGAGAAAGGCAGTGCATGGGTTTCAAAAGACAAAACAAGCATCCAAATCGAAAATGTGAGCACACCGAAAGATCCGGGAATAAAGTTGACCTACAGCTTAATCAATTAAACCTTCCAAATCCAACCACGAGAATCAGGAATTTGACCAAGACGAATTTGGTTTATTTCATGGTAGACCTTTACTGAAAAATCATCATCCTTGCGATCAGGTAACTGATAATCTACTCCCTCAAATCCGATCGTGGCGATCGGTGCAATAACAGCAGCAGTACCGGCACCAAATGCTTCGGTAACAGTTCCGCTTTGAATTCCTTGAATCAACTCTTTGATAGACAAAGGACGTTCTTGTACGTCCATGCCCCAATCTTTGGCAATTTGCAAAACAGATTTACGTGTAACACCATCTAAAATAGTATCTCCTGTAGGTGCTGTGACTAAACTGCCATTCACAACAAACATCAAATTCATGGTACCCGCTTCCTCAACAAACTGATGTGTCGCCGCATCGGTCCATATAATTTGATCATAACCGTCTTTTATCGCATTTTGTGTAGGAAACAAAGAACCTCCATAATTGCCTGCATTTTTTGCAAAACCTACGCCTCCTTTAGCAGCACGAATAAATTCCGTTTCTACGCGTACACGAAGTGGTTTGGAGTAATATGAACCAACAGGGCAGTTGAAAATGATAAACTTGTAGGTATTTGATGGGGTAACACCCACATATTCATCCGTTGCAAACATAAAAGGACGTATGTACAACGAACAACCTTCTTTTGCTGGAACCCAAGCTTGATCAAGTTTAAGTAAAGTGCGTAAACCATCCAAAAAAATCTCTTTGGGAACCTCAGGCATACACATGCGAAGAGCTGACTTGTTAAATCGTTTCAAATTTTCTTCCGGACGAAAAACTTGAATATCTCCAGAAACAGAGCGATACCCCTTCATACCTTCAAAGATTGATTGACCATAATGTAGCGACATCATAGCCGGTTGGTAAGCTAACGGACCATAGGGCTGAATCGTAACACGCTGCCATGCGCCATCCGCGTAATCTGCCACCAACATGTGGTCTGCGAAACTTCGGCCAAAAGTAAGGTTATCGAAATCTACTTGGTCAATACGTGAACTTGAAGTGGGTTGTATCTGTATTTGCATTAGAATAAAAGTTTATTTTCCTGAATTCCATGGAATTTCAGGTATGCCAAGGCTATGGTGTAAAAAACGACATGTCATGAATAAGTAATCAGACAATCGATTGATATAAGCGATGGCAATTTCATAATTGGGCTGTTCGGTGGCCTGTACCCAGCGAATTAAACTCCGCTCTGCGCGCCTACAAACGGTCCGTGTGATCTGTGCTGTGGCAATACTTTCATGGCCACCCGGTAAAATAAAAAAACGCATTGGACTTAACTGGGCGTCCATTTCATCAATATTTTCCTCTAAGGCTACAATATCCTTCAAGGAAATCAATTCCATGTTTCCGAGATCTTTAGGAGAATCACTGGCAACATAAGCCCCCAGCACAAACAAGCTTGATTGAATTAACTGCAATTTGTGCGCAAGCGTTGGCTCAACGCGACAAATCAACAAACCCATGTGGCAATTTAGCTCATCAATATCACCAATAGCTTCTAATCGGTAATCGGACTTCGCGATTCCTTTGCCATCGGCCAAACGGGTAAAGCCTTTATCGCCTTGTTTTGTGTAGATTTTCATAAGATTAACAAAAATAGTTTTTTCAGCCTTGAATCCAAAAGAAAGCGTGTAATTATCAAATTCCAAGAAACATTAGGGTCTTAAACTTTTCAAAACTAATTTTGTGAACTTTTTCAACGATATGTCCATAGATAAATTTATTTCCCGAGTTTGGCGCGTTTTATCCATGATTGCTTTTGGCATCAGTTTACTTTTCGTCTATCGTGGTTTGCCTGATCCAACAGCCGTGCATTTCGGGGAAACAGGACGTGGGGATGGTTTTTTGCCCAAAGAAGAAATTTTCTATTTAACCGCGGCGATTGTCACCATTTTCAATGTATTAGGTCTACTCTTGATTCGTAGTATCGAGAAAATTCCGCGCGCCTATTTTGGCCGCTTTCTAAAAGCTTTTGCAGATAAAGGAGATTTATTAATTCAGCAAACCATCGTACACTGGATTCATATTCTTTTAGCGCTGACAAATTCATATCTAATTCTGGTTTTTCGGGTATTATTGTTGCTCAATGATGAACGAACCAACCAGGCTGATTATAGTTATTTACCCCAAGTAGGTATTGCCCTTTTTCTAACATGGATGATTTATTTACCAGCTCGCTTATGGAGCTATCCTAAATTTGTTGACGAAGAGCTATGATTCAAAACATGCCTGACATTTCCATTCAGTCGTTTGATTACCTTTTACCCGATTCCCATATTGCTTTATTCCCAGCCGATCAGCGCGATGGGTCTCGCTTGTTAGTTTACAAGGATTCGCATATCAATCATACGACATTCAAAGATTTTCCCAATTTATTGCCGACAAACAGTATGTTGATCTGCAATAATACGAAAGTTATCCCTGCACGGATTTACATACAAAAACCGACTGGGACCACAATTGAGTTGTTTCTATTAAAGCCGATAGAAAATAATATTGCCACACAAGTTGTCATGGAACAACAAGGCGAATCTCGCTGGGAATGTTTAATTGGAAATAAGAAACGTTGGAAATCTGGGGAAATACTTCGCAAAGTTATCAGCTCAGCAGAGGCTTCTATTGAATTATCATTCGAATGGATTGATCGTGAATCCAATCAAGTGAGCATTAAATGGAATGGAGATTATTCGTTTGCCTCATTGTTGGACATAATCGGTCAAATGCCGCTTCCTCCCTATATGAATCGTGAATCGGAGGCTTCTGATCAAGACAGATATCAAACCATTTTCTCCAATGTCTTAGGTGCGGTTGCCGCACCTACTGCCAGTCTCCATTTTACTCCGGAGATTTTTGATGACTTACACAAAAAAGGCATCAAAGAGAGCTATTTGACGTTGCATGTAGGAGCTGGAACATTTCTACCTGTCAAAGAAGGGGAAATCCGAAATCACCCCATGCATCGGGAGCAGTTAATATTTACCAAAGAATTTATTCAAGAAATCATCCAACATCAAGGACCCTTTATTCCCATAGGGACCACCGCCATGCGGGCCATGGAAAGCTTATTTTGGTCCGGTGTTTGGTTACTAGAAGAACGCGAGGTGCCTGAAAACGGCTTAGTGATCCCAAAAGAGTTTGCCTACCATACTCGAAAATCCTTCACAACTACAGAGGCGTTAGAAGCACTGATTTCACATCTAGAAAAAACAAATCAAGATTCATGGGTTGCCCAAACAGAATTATTGATTATGCCTACCTATAAATTCCGCTTTTGTGATGCCTTGGTAACGAATTTCCACCAACCGAAATCAACGCTTTTGGTACTCGTTTCAGCGCTAATTGGCGATGCTTGGAAAGAAATTTATGCCGAAGCTGTTGAGAAAAATTACCGTTTTTTGAGTTACGGCGATGCGTGTTTGTTTTTCAAAAAGTCAATATAATTCCAAAGAATCACTAATTTTGGGGCCGCTTTCACAATTGGACGTTGGACGTTGGACGTTGGACGTTGGACGTTGGACGTTGGACGTTGGACGTTGGACGTTGGACGTTGGACATTAGACGTTGGACATTAGACGTTGGACATTAGTTAGAAATTGAGAATTACGTACTAGAGACTAGAGACTAGCGACTGGAGACTAAATACACTAGATATGAATTTCATTGAAGAATTGCGCTGGAGAGGCATGTTACAGGATATGATTCCTGGATTAGAGGATCAATTGGCAAAAGAAATGACGGTTGCCTACATTGGTTTTGATCCAACAGCCCCTAGTTTACATATCGGTAATTTAGCGGCAATTATGTTGTTGAAGCATTTTCAATTGTGCGGACACAAGCCGATTGCTCTGGTAGGTGGGGCAACGGGAATGATTGGGGATCCATCGGGAAAAGCAGCTGAACGCGAATTCTTATCGGAAGACACCTTGCGTGCCAATCAAATTGGCATTCAAAAACAACTAGAAAAGTTTTTGGAATTTCATTCGGGAGCAAACTCGGCAGAGGTAGTTAATAACTATGATTGGTTCAAAGAATTTAGCTTTCTAGGATTTTTGCGCGAGGCAGGGAAGTTTTTGACTGTGAATTACATGATGTCAAAAGACTCGGTTAAAAAACGTTTGGAGACTGGAATATCATTTACCGAATTCTCCTATCAATTATTACAAGGCTACGATTTTTATCATTTATATAAGAATAAGAATGTACGTCTACAAATGGGTGGTTCAGATCAGTGGGGTAACATTACTACGGGAACTGAAATTATTCGACGGAAAGAAGGCCATGATGAAGATTCCACAGAGCGTTCAGCTTTCGCGTTAACGACTCCTTTAGTAACCAAGGCGGATGGGACGAAATTTGGTAAATCAGAATCCGGCAATGTGTGGTTGGATGCGGATAATACAAGTCCATATGCATTCTACCAATTTTGGTTGAACGCTGCAGATGCCGATGTCCCAAGACTAATTCGTGTGTTTACCTTATATACTAAGGAGCAAATTGAAGCATTAGAAAAAGAACATGCAGAGGCGCCACATTTACGCATCTTACAAAAAGCGATCGCGGAAGAAGTTACCACACGGGTACATGGTGCTGATGTGTGTGCCTTGGTGATTGAGGCTTCTACCCTATTGTTTTCCAAAGATGCGGTTGAATTAATTGCTGGTGCGTCTGATGCATTGTTGGCCCAATTACCCATACATGAAGTTTCGGGTGAATTATTATCGGAATGCAAAAATTTAACTGATCTCATTAGTGTTGGCACAGATAATTTAATCTTCCCATCTAAAGGAGAGGCGCGCAAAGCGATTCAAAATAATGCAATAAGCATAAATAAAGTAAAGGTAACGGATCCAAATGCGGCACTGAATTTTGACAGAATCCGTGGCAAATATGTTTTGGTGGGGAATGGAAAGCAAAAAAATTACATTTTATCCTTTAAATAGTTCAGCAAATAAGGCTTGAACGAAAAAAAGTGAAATTATTTTTGGGGGCGTGTTGGTATATTTAAATTATTCCTACATCTTTGCACTCCCAATTGCTAGGAAAACGATTCTAGCGCATTGACTGGAGGTATAGATGCTGAGTTTTTACTTGGTTGAGATGCAAGAAGTTAAAAGAGTTCTTTGACGTGTTGGTAGAAATAAAGACGAGGTTAGTTCTTTAAATGAGCTAATCAGAATAAGTAGCATTCAAGACAAGGATAT